>DASXXO010000199.1:0-4627 GCA_036503045.1 Caldimonas sp.
CCGAAGTAGCCGCGTGAGCGCGTCAGCATCACCAGAGAAGGCACCGTGCGGTCGGCGTCGGCGAGCCGCTCGGGATGCAGGCTCACGATCGACGACGAGCGCGGGAAAGGCGACCGGTAGACGTGCGTCGTCGCGTAGCCGGGAGCGGCGATCACGAATTCATAGTGCGCCGCGCCATCGGCGACGAACGGGCCCCAGCGACCGTCGGCGCCGATCGTCTTCCTGTGCACCGCAGGGCCGAGCCGCTCGCCGGTCGTGGCATTCGTCGCGTAGACCTCGACCGTCGCGCCGGCGAGCGGCAGGTTGGTCGCGAAGTTGCCCTCGCGGTTGTCGAGGCCGAGGCCGCTCACCGTGCCGTCGAGCACGACGCGCGGCTCGGGAACGATCGCCACGGTCGTCGGCGGTCGGCCGACGATGAAGCGGTACGTCTCGGCGAACGCCTGCGGGCTGAACGACGTCTCGCGGTGGTCGATGCCGGCGATGACGACGTTCTCAGCGCCTTTCAGCGCCGGGCCGTCGAAGCTCACGTTGGTCGGCGTCCCCCGCGCGCCAAGCCAGACGCCGTCGGGCTGCGCGAACTTGTCGTTGTTGTCGGAGCGGATCGTCATCCACTCGACGCCTGGCGTCACCTCGCTGCCGTTCGCTTGCGGCGCGTTGAGCCGGGTGAGCAACGGCCCCGCGCCGTTGAACTCGCTGCCGGGCAGAAAGCCCCGATTGGCCCAGACGCCATGGTTCGGCGTGCCGCCGAGAACGACGTGCGAGACCAGTGCCGCGCCGCCGTTGGCGACGAAGTTGCGGATCGCGTAGCCGCCGCGCGAGTTGCCGACCAGGACGACCTTCTTCGCGCCGGTCGCGGCGAGCACCTTCTTTACCTCGGCGGCGAGGTACGCCATGTGCTCGGCGGTCGAGCTGCGGCCGGGCTGCTCCTTCCGGTCGTCGTCGCGCGCGAGCGGATACGGCATGTCGATCGCGTATAGGCGGTCGCGCGGCCAGCCGTTCGATTCGAAGCGCCAGGTCGTCGGCATCCAGAGCGCAGCGGTGTCGCCGTTTCCCGGCACGAAGACGATCGGTGGCATGTCGGTGGCGGCGGGTGGCGTCGCGCAGGCGACGAGGAGTGCGCTCGAAGCGGCCGCGGCGAGCAGCCAGGCGCGGCGCGTGAGGTGGTGCTTCATCGCGTGTCTCCGGGCAAGCCTTCCGCCGCGCCGCCGAGATCGGCGGCGGCGGGAAGATCGGGCAGTCCGTTGCCGCCGATCCGGCGCGCCGCGCGCACCGCGCGCAGCACCGCGTCGGCGAGCACGTCGGCAGCGAGCGCGCCGACCAGGGTCGGCGCGGCGGCGCGCCCGCTCGCACCGGTCGCGAGGGCGAAGACGACGTCGCCATCGCCCATCGTGTGGACCGGATTGATGCTGCGCGCGAGGCCGTCGTGCGCCATCTGCGCGACCTTGTTCGCCTCGGCCTTGGTCAGCACCGCGTCGGTCGCGACGACCGCGAGCGTCGTCGCGCTTCCCGCCGCGTGACGCGGATCGAGGTGCGCCGGCAGCTCGCCGCGCTTGAGCGCGCGCATCGTGCCGACGAGCTTGGTGCCGTCGACGCTGCGCGCGCCGGCGACGATGCGGCCCGTGCGCGGATCGACGACGTCGCCGATCGCATTGACGGCGACGAGCGCGGCGACGGTCAGCCCGCCGACCTCGATCGACGCGGTGCCGATGCCGCCCTTCATCGCCCGCGCGATGCCGAAGAGCTTGCCGACCGAAGCTCCCGCGCCGGCGCCGACGTTGCCTTCGCCGACCGCGTCGCGCGACGCCGCCTCGCACGCCGCGTAGCCGGCGGCGGCGTCGGGGCGGATGCGCGCGTCGCCGACCCAGAGGTCGAACAGGATCGCCGCCGGAACGATCGGCACGACGAACGGCGGCGGCGCCGCGTCGCCCGGTGGCGCGGCGATCGTCGCGCCGATGCTGCGCTCGTCGAGCCAGCGCATCACGCCGCTCGCCGCGTCGAGCCCGAACGCGCTGCCGCCGGCGAGCGCGATCGCGTGGACCTTGTCGATCGCGTTGATCGGCGCGAGCAGCTCGGTCTCGCGCGTCCCCGGCGATGCGCCGCGCACGTCGACGCCGGCGACGGCGCCGGCGCGCGCGATCACGACCGTGCAGCCGGTCGGCCGTCGCGCGTCGGTGAAGTGGCCGACCTCGAGGCCGGCGACGGAGGTCAGGCCGAACGGCATCGGCCGTCCGGCCGGGCGCCGGGCCGCCCCAAGCGCGGCCGCGTCCCCTCGGGGGGCAGCGGACGAAGTGGGCGTGGCGGCGCCATCCTCAGGCGAAGACGCCGGCCGTCGTCTGCATGCGCCGCGAGACCTCGCCGAGCTGGAACAGCGTGTCACCGAAGGTCATCTCGATCACCGTCAGCCGCTTGAAGTAGTGGCTCGCCGCGTACTCGTCGGTCACGCCGATGCCGCCGTGCAGCTGGATGCACTGCTGGCCGACGAAGCGCATCGAGTTGCCGAGCTGCACCTTGGCCTGCGCGAGCGCACGCCGCCGCGCCGCCGGCGCCTCGCCGAGCTTGAGCGTCGCGTAGTAGCTCATCGAGCGCGCGAGCTCGAGCTGCATCTTGACGTCGGCGATCCGGTGACGCAGCGCCTGGAACGACGCGATCGGCACGCCGAACTGCTTGCGCGTGTTCATGTACTCGACCGTGATCGCGACCAGGCGATCCATCGCGCCGACCGCTTCCGCGCAGAGCGCGGCGATGCCCACGTCGGCGGCGCGCTCGAGCGCCGCGAAGGCAGTGCCGGGAGCGACCAGCTCGATGCCGGCGGCTTCCTTCAGCACGAGGTCGGCGCCGCTTGCGCCGTCCTGGGTCGGATAGGCGCGGACCTCGACCCCCGGCTGGCCCGGCGAGACGAGAAAGATCCCGATGCCAGCGGCGTCGTCGACCGCGCCGCTGACACGCGCCGGGACGATGAACGCGTTCGCCGTCGCACCCGCGGGGACGGCGATCTTCTGGCCGCTGAGGCGCCACGACCCGCCGCTGCCGTGCGCGGTCGTCTCGACGTGAGAGAGGCGGTAGCGCGAATGCCGCTCCTCGTGGGCGAGGACGACGATCTCCTTGCCTTCGGCGATATGCTGCAGGCGCGGCGCAGCCGCGGCTTCGTGGCCGCCGGCCATGAGCACGCTGGTCGCGACCAGCGCGACCGGTGCATACGGTTCGAGGACGAGGCCGCGGCCGAGCTCTTCGAGCACGACCATCGCGTCCACCGGGCCGAGCCCGAGGCCGCCTTGCGCTTCAGGAACCTGCAGCCCGAGGATGCCGAGCTTGGCGATCTCGTTCCACGCGTCGCGCGAGAAGCCGCCCGCCTTGACGATGGCGCGCCGGCGCTCGAAGTCGTAGCCGCGCTCGACCCAGCGGCGCACCGTGTCGCGCAGCATCTCCTGGTCGTCGCTGAAGTCGAAGTCCATGTCAGCTCCCGAGCACGGTTTGGGCGACGATGTTGCGCTGCACTTCGTTGCTGCCGCCGTAGATCGTTGTCTTGCGCATGTTGAAGTAGGTCGACGCGAGCGGCGCGACGAAGGCGGCGCCAACCTGGTCGGGCTGCCAGCCGGCCGCGATCAGGTCGCGCCGCAGCGGCACCGCTGCGGGCCCGGCGGCGAGCAGCATCAGCTCGGTGTAGCGCTGCTGGATCTCGCTGCCACGGATCTTGAGGAGGCCGGCGACGTCGAGGCTCTGCTTGCCGCTCTTTTCCGCCGAGAGGACGCGCAGCACCATCATCTCGAGCGCGATCACGTCGACTTCGAGCAGCGCGATCTGGTCGCGGAAACGCCCGTCCTCGTAGACGCCCTCGGCCTGGGCGACGCGCTTCAGCCGTTCGAGCTCGCGCTTGGCGCGGTTGACGTCGGCGATGTTGGTGCGCTCGTGCGCGAGCAGGTACTTGGCGTAGGTCCAGCCCTTGTTCTCCTCGCCGATCAGCTGGTCGGCGGGAACCTCGACGTTGTCGAAGAAGACTTCGTTGACCTCGTGCGCGCCCTCCATCGTGATGATCGGCCGCACGGTGATGCCGGGGCTCTTCATGTCGATCAGGAGAAAGCTGATCCCGGTCTGGGGCTTGCCGTCGTTGCTCGTGCGCACGAGGCAGAAGATCCAGTCGCCGTACTGGCCGAGCGTCGTCCAGGTCTTCTGGCCGTTGACGATGTACTTGTCGCCGCGCCGCTCGGCGCGGGTCTTGAGCGACGCGAGGTCCGAGCCCGATCCCGGCTCGCTGTAGCCCTGGCTCCACCAGACCTCGCCGCTCTGGATTCCCGGAAGGAAGCGCTTCTGCTGCTCGGGCGTGCCGAACGCCATGATCACCGGCGCGACCATCACCGGCCCGAACGGGACGACGCGCGGCGCGCCGGCGAGCGCCGTCTCGTCCTCGAACAGGTGCTTCTGGATCGCGTTCCAGCCCGGGCCGCCGAATTCCTTCGGCCAGCCCCAGCCGTGCCAGCCCTGCTTGCCCAGGATCTTGGCCCAGCGCTGCTGGTCGTCGCGTGTCAGGTGGATCGAGTTCCGGACTTTCTCGCTGATGTCCTTCGGCAGGTTGTCGCGCACCCAGGCGCGGATCTTCTCGCGGAAGGCTTGTTCTTCAGGGGTGAAGGCG
>DASXXO010000200.1:0-4763 GCA_036503045.1 Caldimonas sp.
AACGGCAGCGGGAGGCTCGGTCATGGCGGCGGTCCGGTGGCAGGCGAAATGCGGCCAGAATCCTAACCTTCGACGCTGGAATCGAGACGATGAATCGCAATACTTTGCTCGCGTTCGCGCGCGCCGCCGCAGCGCTCGCGCTCGTCGCCGGCAGCGCCGGCGCCCGCGCGCAGACCAGCGCCGACTGGCCCAAGGGGCCGGTGCACATCGTCGTCCCCTACGGACCGGGATCGACGCCCGACCTCATCGCCCGCATCGTCGGCGACAAGCTCGCCAAGCGCACCGGCCAGCCGATGATCGTCGACAACAAGCCGGGCGCAGCCGGCAACATCGGCACCGACGCGATCGCCAAGGCGCCTCCCGACGGATCGACGATCGGCGTCAGCATCGCCGGCCCGCTCGGCGTCAACGCGCTGCTGTTCAAGAAGATGCCGTACGACCCGGCGAAGGACCTCGAGCTCGTCAGCATTGCCGCGACCCAGCCGAGCGTGCTCGTCGTTGCGAGCTCGCTGGGCGTCAACAGCACCGACGAGCTCGTCGCGCTGATGAAGAAGAACCCGGGCAAGTACAACTACGCGTCGATGGGCGCGGGCACCATCTCGCACCTGGCGATGGAAGCGCTCGCGACGAAGAGCGGCACCAGCGTCGTCCATGTGCCGTACGCGGGGTCGGGCCCTGCGGTGACGGCGCTCCTCTCCGGCACTGCCGACATCGCCGTGCTGCCCGCGGCGGCGGTGATGCCGCAGGTCAAGGCCGGCAAGGTCAAGGCGCTCGCGGTCGCAACCGGCAAGCGCTCGGGCGCGTTGCCCGAGCTGCCGACCCTCGCCGAGAGCGGGCTCAAGGACATCCAGGCCGACGCCTGGATGGGCTTCGTCGTTCCGGCGAAGACACCGGACGCGATCGTCAAGCGCCTGCACGCCGAGCTGGTCCAGATCCTCGCCGACCCGGAGGTGCGCGAGAAGCTGAAGCTGCAGTACATGGACGTCATCGCCGACTCGCCGGCCGAAGCGCGCGCCGTGCTCGCCGCCGACATCGAGCGCTGGCGGCCGATCATCCAGAAGAACAACATCGCGCTCGACTAGAAAACCCGACTGGGCTTCGACGTCCACGAAGGAGCCGACATGCAGCAACGTTTCCGCTACGCAATCCGCACCGCGATGCTGGCGCTGCTCGCGGTCTTGTCGACAGGCTGCGCGCAGATGGGGCCGGCGCACGCCACGCTCGACCGCCTCTACGTCATCGACTGCGGCAAGGCGCTGATCCCCGACTTGTCGCCGTGGTCGCCGGGATTCAACGTCGGCAAGGCGGCCGTGTTCAGCGACAACTGCTATCTGCTCGTCCACGGCAAGGACCTGATGCTGTGGGACTCGGGCTACACCGACGCGCTCGCGTCGTTGCCCGGCGGACAACCTGGCCCGCGCTTGACTGCAGTGCGCGAGACGACGCTCGCCGCCCAGCTCGACGAGCTGGGCGTCCGGCCCGAGCAGATCAGCCGGATCGCCTTCTCGCACGGCCACCAGGACCACATGGGCAATGCCAACCTGTTCCCGACGGCGACCGTCTACATGCAGCAGGCTGAGTTCGATGCCGCGTTCGGTCCGGACCCAGCCAAGTTCGGTTTCACGCCGGAGCTCTACAACCGTCTGCGTGCCGACGCCGTGGTCCGGCTGCACGGCGACTTCGACGTCTTCGGCGACGGCTCGGTGACGATCCTCTCGACGCCCGGCCACACGCCCGGCCACCAATCGCTGCTCGTCCGCCTGCCGAAGACCGGCGCGGTGGTCCTCTCTGGCGATGCCGCGCACTTCGGCGAGAACTTCGCGCTGCGCCGCGTTCCATCGTTTAACTTCGACAAGGATGCCTCGGTCCGGTCGATGGACAAGCTGGCCCGGATCGTCGAAGCGGAACACGCGCAGCTGTGGATCAACCACGACAGCGCACAGAGCGCGACGCTGCCGCACGCGCCGAGATCGATCGAGTGACTGCGAGCCGGGCGATCGCCGAGCCGGCGCGCTCGACACCGTTGTTCGCCGAGGTCGACGTCGTCGTTCTCGGCGGCGGCCCGGCCGGACTGGCCGCGGCGACGTCGGCGGCACGGCGCGGCGCCGTGACGCTGCTCGTCGAGCGCTACGGCTTTCTGGGCGGAATGGGAACGGCGGCCGGCGTCACGAATTTCTGCGGCCTCTTCGCCAACGTGCATGGAACGAACGTCCGGGTGGTGCACGGCGTCGCCGACGAGCTGCTCGAGCGCATGCGCGTTCTCGACGGCCTGAACGCGCCGCACCTCGTCTTCGGCAAGATCCTCGCGCAGGCGTACGACACGGCGGCCTTCAAGTGCGCCGCCGACGCGATGCTGCTCGACTCCGGCGCCGAGGTGCTGTTCCACGCGCTTGCGGTCGCCGTCGCGCAGGACGAGGACGGGCGCATCGACGCGCTCGTCGTCGAGACCAAGTCGGGGCGATTGGCGATCCGCGCCAGGACCTTCATCGACTGCTCGGGCGACGGCGATCTCGCCCACTTCGCCGGTGCGCCGATGCAGGAGAGCGGCGCGCTGCTCTTTCCGACGCTCATGTTTCGCGTCGGCGCGGTCGACGACGCGCGCGCCGGCCAAGCTTGGCGGACTATTCCCGCGCGCATGGACGAGGCCGAGGCGGCCGGCGAGTTCCGCTTTCCGCGCCGCGGCGCGATCGTCCGGCCGCAGCGTCACGGCGGCGAGTGGCGCGTCAATGTGACGCAGCTGAAGAACGCGGACGGCAGCGCCGTCGACGGCACCGACGCGCGCTCGCTCTCCGAAGGCGAGATCGAAGGGCGGCGCCAGGCGATCGACTACCTGCGCTTCCTGCGCGCGCGCGTCCCCGGCTTCGAGAATGCCTATCTGCTCGAGATCGCGCCGCAGGTCGGCATCCGGGAGACGCGCCGGCTCCTCGGCGAGCACCTGCTGAGCGGCGCCGAGGTGGTCGGCTGCGCGAGCTTTCCCGACACGATCGGCGTCAACGGCTGGCCGCTCGAGCTGCACGTCGCCGGCGATGTCGAATGGCGCTGGCCAAAGATCCCGGAGTCGCGCGGCTTCAACCAGCTGCCGCTGCGCATGCTGCTGCCGCGCCGCGGCGACGGCGTCCCGGAGAACCTGCTGGTCGCCGGCCGCTGCGCCTCGATGACGCACGACGGCCAGTCGGCGGCGCGCGTCTCGGGCGGGTGCTTCGTCATGGGCCAGGCCGCGGGAACGCTTGCCGCGCTCGCCGGCAGCCGCACGGAAGCGTTGCGCGACGTTCCGGTAGACATGGTGCAGGCCGCGTTGAGCGGCGACGGCGCGTATCTCGGCACCGCGTTGCCGACGACGTCCTGACGGGGCATTGCAGCGGCGGCCGTGCAGCCGGCGTTCGACTCTGTAATCATGAGCGGCCTGCCGCAGACCAAGCAGCACTCGACGGCCCAGGAGCCACCCCCATGACCGCACACTTCTTCTTCCGCTCGCCGGCGTCGCGCCGTGCGGGTCTCGTCGCATCGCTCGCTGCCTCGCTGCTCGTCGGCACGGCGCTTCCGCTCGTCGCGAGCGGCGGCGAGGCGGCCGTCAAGATCGCGCCGCCCGCGGTCGACACGACGACCAGCGCGAGCGGCATGCAGACCGCGGTCTTCGCCGGCGGTTGCTTCTGGGGAATCCAGGGCGTCTTCCAGCGCGTCAACGGCGTCGTCCAGGCGGTCTCGGGCTACTCGGGCGGCGCCAAGGAAACGGCGGTGTACGAGATGGTCGGCAGCGGCCTCACCGGCCACGCCGAGTCGGTGAAGGTCACCTACGACCCGAAGAAGGTGAGCTACGGCACGCTGCTGCAGATCTTCTTCTCGGTCGCGCACGACCCGACGCAGCTGAACCGCCAGGATCCCGACAGCGGCCCGCAGTATCGCTCGGCGATCTTCTACGCCGACCCGGCGCAGAAGGAAACGACCGAGAAGTACATCGCGCAGCTCGACGCCGCCAAGGTCTACCCGAAGAAGATCGTGACGCAGGTCGTTCCGCTCGTCGCGTTCTACCCCGCCGAGGCGTACCACCAGGACTACCTGACGATCCACCCCGACTCGGGCTACATCGCGCGCTTCGACCTGCCCAAGATCGCCAACCTAAAAGCGGTGTTTCCGCAGCAGTACCGCGCCGAGCCGGCACTCGTAATGGTCCGCGCCACGAAGTCGCAATAGGCCGGGGACAAAAGAGCGAGCGGAGCGAGCAGCGCTCGCCGCATGGCGACCGCGAACCCACCCGGCGGACGCGCGGCCAAGGCGCGTCCAAGCTGGGTCAGAAATGGATGCCGCGCATCATCTGCGCCATCGCGATCGCCTCGGCCGACGGCTGGTACTTCTTGTCCTTGTCCCCCTTCGCCGCCGCACTATCCGGGAACATCCGGAAGGTCGAGTTCATGACGATCTGCGCGACCCGCGGCACGAGCGCATGCAGCAGCTCTCCGGTGATGCCGAGTCGCGTCGCGATCCGCACCGGCTTGTCGACGCAGGCCTCGGCAACCATATTCGCGGCATCCTCGGGCGCCAGCACCGGGACGTTGTTGTAGATCCCGGTCGGCGCGATCATC
Source organism: Caldimonas sp. (assembly GCA_036503045.1). Classification (GTDB taxonomy): domain Bacteria; phylum Pseudomonadota; class Gammaproteobacteria; order Burkholderiales; family Burkholderiaceae_C; genus Schlegelella_A. Next base: position 4,581 of record DASXXO010000200.1, read on the forward strand.
GGTGTGCGCACGAGCGGCATGTTGATCGTCGTGAAGGTGATGCCCATGTCGGCGTACTCGCTCGATGCGCAGCGCGTCCACGCGTCGAGCGCGGCCTTCGAGGCGACGTAGGCGGAAAAGCGCGGCGCATTCGTCAGCACGCCGATCGAGCTGATGTTGACGATGTGGCCCCTGCGCTTGGCC
>DASXXO010000201.1:0-5917 GCA_036503045.1 Caldimonas sp.
ATCGCGACCCCGTACAGGAGCGCGAGCACGACCAGGATGGCCCAGCGTGCGAGCGCGTCGCGCAGGCGATCCGCGCGCGCCGCGCTGCGCGTCGACGTGGCAGGCAGCCCGAGGGCGCGGTCGCGCATCGCGCCCGTCACGCCTGTGCCGTCGGCACGGCCGTCGTGCCGGCGATGGTCGCTGCGCCGCGCCGCCCGGCGCGCGTCGCCAGGATCGCGCCGACGACGATGACGCCCTTGGCCAGCGTCTGCACGAACGCCGAGACCTCGAGCAGGTTGAGGACGTTGGCGATCACGCCGAGCACCAGCACGGCGCCGACCGTTCCGGCGATCGACGCCCGCCCGCCCGCGAGCGAAGTGCCGCCGAGCACCGCGGCGACGATCGCGTCGAGCTCGAATCCCTGGCCCGCGTTCGGATAACCGGTGCCCAGCCTGCCGGCGACGAGAAGGCCGCCCAGTGCAGCGCCGACGCCCGACAGCATGAAGGCACCCCAGCGTACGCGCGCCACGTTGACGCCGGCGCGGCGCGTGCTCTCGGCGTCGCCGCCGGTGGCGAGCAGGCGCAGGCCGAAGCGCGTGTGGCGGAGGAGCCCGTGGGCGAGCGCGCCGAGCGCGATCAGCAGCAGGCCGGCGACCGGCCAGTCGAGCAGGCGCTCGTTGGCGAGCCAGCGCAGCGCTTCCGGCGCGCGCCCGACGCTGCGGTCGGTGTAGCTGAAGATCGCGCCTTGCAGGATGCTGAGCGAGCCGAAGGTGAGGATGAGCGGCTCGATGCGCAGCTTGTTGACGAGCGCCGCGTGGAGGCTTCCGACCGCGGCGCCCAGTGCCAGCACGCCGATCGCGATCGGCAGCAACAGGTCGCCGCGGCCGTCGGTCAGGGCGCAGGTCAGGACGACCGTGAGCCCGAGCAGCTGGCCGACCGAGAGATCGATCAGGCCGGCGGCGATGACGAAGGTCTGGCCGATCGCGACACAGCCGAGCGCCGCCGATTGGGTGACGACGTTGGCGAGGTTGGTTGCGCTCGCGAATCCGGGAACGAAGATCGTCGCCAGCACGATGGCGACGACCAGCAGCCCGTAGATCCCGGCGCTGCGAACCAGCCGTGCGGCGGCCGCAGGCGCGAGCGCCATCAGTCGATCAGGCGCATCACCGCGGCGCTGTCTTCGACCCAGCCGAACTTGCTCGCGAAATTCTTCAGCGTGGCTGCATGCAGGTCAGGAGCGAACGAGGAGACGGCGTCGCGCACGAGCGTCGTCCGAAAGCCGTGGTGGAAGGCTTGGCGCGCGGTCTCCTCGACGCAGATCTGGGTGACCGTCCCGGTGATGACGACCGACTCGACGCCGAGCGCGCGCAGGATGGGATCGAGCGTGGTCGCGTGGAATGCGCCGTAATTGAACTTCTCGACCTGGTGCTCGCCGGGCAGAGGCGCGAGCTCGTCGATCACGGCGGTGCACTCCTCGTCGCGGCCGATGTCGGGGTAATGGCGGCGATGTCCTTTCCAGCAGCACTTGGTCGGCGGCAACGCCTGCGGCGACCACTCCCAGAGCAGGACCGGGGCCGGAAAGGTGATGAACTTCGTGTAGACGACCGGGAGCTCGCGGGCGCGGAAGAACTCGATGAGCGCGCGGTTGGCCGGGATGGTGGCGCGCGCATCGGCGACTTCGAGGGCGGCGCCGACCCGCACGAAGTCGTTCTGCATGTCGACGACCAGCAGGGCTGGATGGCGGACGCGGTCACGAGGCTCGATCATCGACGTTCTCGGCGAGGCGGAAGGAAGTGCGGCGATGCTATGCCGAGCCGAGGCCGGCGAGCAAGGCGCGGGTGCCGCCGTGGGATGTGGAGCAAAGCGGATCCACCACGGAGCTCGCGTCGGAGTAAGGTTTCGGGAGCGTTCTTCCGGAGCTTCCCAATGAGACACCATCCCGGAGCCCGTTTGCTGCCGATCAAGCTCGACAGCACATCCAACGGCGAGTTCGCGCCGGTGCCGCTGGACGCGCTCGCGGCGCATGCGCGCGACGTTGCGGCTTGCGCGCTCGACGCGGCCGCCCGCCGCCTCGGCGTCTCGCGCCGCGACTACCTCGTGTCGTCGCTCGCCGCGGCAGCGACGCTCGCCGCCTTCGACAGCGTCTTCGCTGCCGCCGGCCGGCGCGGCGGTCGCTATGTGATGCCCGCCGAGGCGCCGTTCGAGCTGGCAGCGGCCGAGGCAACGATCGGCGGCGACGAGTTCATCTTCGACGTGCAGTTGCACCACGTGAACCCGAAGGGCGCATGGCGACGACGCGCAGGGCCCGATGCATTGCGCAACTTTCCCAACAGCACCTGCGGCGAGGCCGACCACGTCGAGTGTTTCTCCAGCGGCGCGCTGCTGAAGGACGTGTTCCTCGACAGCGACACTGCGATGGGCGTGCTGTCCCATGTGCCCGGCGGCGCCGCCACCAATCCGCTCGATTTCGAGGCCGCCGGCGCCACCCGGGCAGACGCGAACGCGCTCGACGGCACCGAGCGGCTGCTCCTGCACGGGCGCTGCATGCCGACATTGGCCGGCGAGATCGACGGCATGGAGGCGCAGGTCACGCGCTTTCCCGTCGCAGCGTTCAAGACGTATACCCAGTTCGGCCCGCGCGACGGCCCGGCCGGATTCTTTCTGGACGACGACCGCTACGGCACGCCGTTCATCGAGCGCGCCCGGCAGCTCGGCGTCAAGCGCATCGCGGTGCACAAGGGGCTTCCTTTCGGGACGCGCGGCTACGAGTACTCGACCGCGCGCGACATCGGCCTCGCGGCGCGGCGCCATCCCGATATGACCTTCCTCGTCTACCACGCGGGCTTCGACAGCGCCGTGCGCGAAGGGCCGTACGACCCCAACGCGAAGGCGGGCGTCGACGCGTTGGTGCGCTCGATGCAGGAGGCGGGCAATCCTTCCAACGTCTATGCGGAGCTCGGCAGCACCTGGCGCTTCGTGATGCGCGACCCGGAGCAGGCGGCCCATCTGCTCGGCAAGCTCCTGAAGACTTTCGGCGAGGACCGCATCCTGTGGGGCACCGATTCGATCTGGTACGGCAGCCCGCAGGATCAGATCCAAGCCTTCCGGGCGTTCGGGATCGGTAGCGAATTGCAGGAACGCTATGGCTATCCGGCTCTCACGCCGGCGCTCAAGCGCAAGGTCTTCGGCTTGAACGCGGCGCGCGTCTATGGCCTGCAGCCCGACGCTGTCCGCAAGAAGCTCGGCAACGACCGCGTGCAGCGCCGCAAGGCCGAGTACTCGAACGACCCTCAGCCTACCTTCGCCACCTACGGCCCGCGTAACCGCGCCGAGTTCCTGGCGCTCCGGCGCTGGCAGGCAGAGGTGCCCTGAGCGCCGGGCTAGCGACGGAGCCGAGCCGAGGAGCTCGACTCCGTTTGCTGGCTCAGCTCTTCTTCCTCTTGCCAGCGACGAAGCCTAGCGCTCCCAGCCCGGCCAACATCAAAGCGTACGTCTCGGGCTCGGGCACGGCGTCGCTGATCCCGATGTACTCGTTGTTCTGGGGCGCCGGAACCCCGCCGGGGCGATAGTCGAACCCGTTGTTTCCTTCCGGGCCGACCTCGATCTGAGCGAGGAAGTTCCCGGTGCCCAGGTTTGCAGGGAAGCCTCGGTCCGCCAACGAGCCACCCGTCTCGCCGGTCTCGAAGTCGGAGTAGAAGAGCATCCGCATGCCCGTTCCCGTGGCGCCGTTCAGGTGGCCGGCTGCATCGGTGAAGCGCAGCCAGTCGCTGGCCGGGCCGCCCGCCACCTCGGAGAAGCTGACGTCGCCCGCGACCACCGGCTCAGGCAGCATGAAGGTCAGCGCGAGTTGCTGCCCCACCCCCCCAGGCATCGCGGGGTCGGGCGCGAGGACGCCGGTCAAGGGAGTCGCAGGTCCGCTGTTCACGGAAATGGTCGCATTTCCGTTCTCGTCGAAACGGACGAGAAAGGGACCTACCGGAGTCAGGGCAGACAGGCCAGGAGCAGGCGAGGTCTGCGCGGCGGCGCCCATGGGCAGCGTTGCAAGGAGACTGCCGACGACGGCAGTCAGTCGTAGAGCTGAGATTCCTCTTGATTTCATGTCTGGCTCCCTTCGGGAACAGATGCGTCGTCGTGGCCGGCTTACCGCACAGACTTACCGACCGGCAATCCTGTGAAGCCGGGTAGCTTGGAGCGGCTGCACACCGCAGAAACTCGCAACTGCGAACCGCGTTGCTGCTGCGATGCACTCGCGCCAAGTGCCCTCACTCTAGGACTGCTCTATGACGTGTCAAGTGTCAAGGCGGGTAGTCGACGCTAGTCGACACCCCCTCAATCGCAGCGGGATGCGCGAGTGACATTTACGCAAACGATCGGATGGCGACGCATTCCGTTCGCGCATGCGTCACATGCGTAATGAACGTTTGCGTATCGCGATCGCGCGGGCGAGAGTCCGGCCACGATGTTGGCCAAGCAGATCTCCTCCCGCATCGCGCTGCCCGGCGCCGACCCTGCGATCGCGTCCGCGCCAACCGCAGCGCCGTTCCGCATCCGGCCGATCCGGCCGAGCGATCTCGAGCTCGAGCGACGCTTCGTCTACGGCCTCTCGGCGCGCAGCCGCTACCTCCGCCTCCTCTCCGGGCGTCCACTCATGCCCGGCGAGTTGGAGCGCTGGACCAATGTCGATCCGTGCTGCGAGATCGCGCTGATCGCCGTCGTGCCGCGCGAGGGCGTCGACGAGGAGATCGGCGTCGCGCGCTGCGCGGTCGAGGACCGCGAGCAGGGGCGGTGGGACTTCGCGGTCGTCGTCGCCGACGAGTGGCAGCGGCGCGGCGTTGGCGAGGCGCTGCTGCGACGCCTCCTCCAGGCGGCCGCTGCCGCGGGCGTGGCGACGATGAGCGGCCTCGCGTTGTCCGAGAATCATGGCATGGTGACGCTGGCGAGAAAGCTCGGCTTCAGCGTCCACCTGGAAGACGGCGACGCGACGCTCACGCGTCTCGAGTTGCCTCTCGGCGGGTGAGCCGCCGCGCGGGCGCCGGCCCGCTCAGCGCGGCGCTACCGGGCCGGGCGGAGCGAAACGGCCGACGAACGCGAGCGACGTGTCGGCGACTTCGCGCCAGCCGCTGTCGATCGTCAGCGCGTGGCCGCGGTTCGGAATCTCGACGATTTCGGTGACGCCGGGATTGCCCAGCTGCCGCTTGAACGACGCGTTCGCGATCGCCCAAGGCACCGTGTTGTCCTTCTCGCCCGAGACGATGAGGAGCGGGCCGCGCTCGGGATTGCCGCTGTCGACCTTCGCTTCGGTCCACGGGTTCAGGTTGGCGGCCGCCGCCTGGAAGAGCGGCGTTCCCGACGCCGGCACGGCAAAGGTCTCGTAGAGTTCTCTCGCTTCGCCCTCGCTCACCGCATTGGCGAAGCCGAAGCGGAACTGCTCGAACGTGAGCGGCACCGCGCGATGGCGATTGGCAGGGTTGCCGAGCACCGGCCAAGCCGACTTCAGCGCCGAGAACGGCAGCGGCAGGACGCCGCGAAACGGCGCCGGGTCGATCGCGACCGTCGCTGTCGAGAGCCCGCGTCCGGCGAGGATCTGCGCCAGCAAGCCGCCGAACGAATGGCCGATGACCGCGGGCTTTTTCCGCAGCTCGCCGATGATCGCGGCGACGTGGTCCGCGACATCGCCGATCGTCTTCTCGGCGAAGACCTCGGGGTGGCTCTTGGCTTCGCGAACCGTCTCGGGATCGTCGGGCCAGTCGGCCGTCAGCGGCGCATAGCCGGCAGCGGCGAACACCTCGGCCCAGCGATCCCAGCTGCTCGGCAGGAGCCAGAGCCCGTGCACGAACACGACCGGCTGGCGACCGCTGGCGTTGGCACGGCCGATCTGCTCGGCGTCGTGCGCGGTCAAGGTCGAGTGATTCGATGCGACCTCAGGCATGGAATGCTC
>DASXXO010000202.1:0-3794 GCA_036503045.1 Caldimonas sp.
TGCTGCCGGCACCGACGGTCGCAGACGAAACGCCTTGACGAGGAGGGCGCCTCGTACAATCGCGCCCGTTCGGGGCGTAGCGCAGCCTGGTAGCGCAACTGGTTTGGGACCAGTAGGTCGCGAGTTCGAATCCCGCCGCCCCGACCAACCTTGCAGGGCTCGCTGCCCGTAGCTCAACTGGATAGAGCACCAGCCTTCTAAGCTGGGGGTCGTGGGTTCGAGTCCCTCCGGGCAGGCCAAGTTAGTATCCACTAACGCCAAAAGACGTCCAGCTTTCATAGATGCGGAGCCCGCCGCCGTCGGACCTCTGCTTCGCACGATCTGGTCGTACGAGGGCCAGCCAATGACGCGTGCCGCCTTGCAGCGATCGGCTTTGCTTTTCTAGCGCTTGCCCCTCCCGCGTGCCGAGGATCGCGTCGACGATCGTCGTCGCTCTGAGCAGGCCAGTCGGATCGGCCTGGCCCCGCGGTGTCGTGCCCCTCGAGGCGACGTGCCGCTTGCCCTTGCGCTAGATCAAGCACAGCCGATCCAGGAGAGGTACGGTGGGGCATTCTCGGAGAAGGTCGGAAATGTCCAGGCTCAACGTTGGCAACGTGGATCGCGTCATCCGGCTCCTCGTGGGCCTGACTCTGCTCGCCCTGACGTCGAGCGGCGTGCTCGGCGCATGGGGCTACGTCGGCATCGTTCCGCTGATCACCGGCGTCAGCGCCTACTGCCCGCTCTACGCGATGCTCGCCATCGCGACGACCTCCCGCTAGCGCTCGCGCATGTCGCACGTACCGCTGGCACCCGCAGCACGGACTGGCTCGAAGTGACACCTGGCGTCGTCACCGTCATCGGCCTGATCCTCGGCGGCGTCGCCCTCTTGGCGACGCTCGTCGTCGGCGCGATGTACTGGCTGCTGAACCATCCCCTGGATTGAGCGGCGCGCGGCGCAAAGAAGCCGCCACGCGACGAGGGGACATGCCGCGGAGGGACACTCAATCACATTGCCCGACTACTGCTGCTGGGTTTGAGCTTGCCCCCCACGAACGTGGAAGTGCTGCGTTCGTTCGACAGCGTTGCTCTGGTTTCACAGAGACGCCGTGCTGCTACGCTTGCGTCCGCAGCGCCAAGCCTGCGCAATCTGTCCGCGTTGCCGTGAGTTCCGCAATCCACGTCGCCGTTCTCGACGACGAAGCAGAAATCACGCTGCTTCTCGCCGGCTATCTGCAGAGCCACGGCTATCGCGTCTCGCAACTGCACGACGGGCCGGCGCTGCTGCGCCTGATGGCGGCCGATCCGCCGCAGCTCGTGCTGCTCGACCTCGGCCTTCCGGGCGAGGACGGATTCTCGATCGCGCGTCAGCTGCGCGAACACTGGGGGTGTGGTCTCGTGATCGTCACCGGCCGCGGCGACGCCGTCGACAAGGTGGTCGGACTCGAAGTCGGCGCCGACGACTACGTCACCAAGCCGTTCGACTTGCGCGAGCTGCTCGCGCGCATCAAGGCGGTGCTGCGCCGGACCGCCGGCGAGCCGCGCGCGGTGCCCGCGCCGGCGGCGCCCGTGCATCGCTTCGCCGGCTGGAACCTCGACAGCGCCGCGCGCCGCCTCGTCGATCCCGCGGGACGCGAGGTCGCGCTCACGAGCGGCGAGTTCGACCTGCTGGCCGCGCTCATCGAGCACGCCGGCAAGGTGCTGTCGCGTGACTTCCTGCTCGAGCAGACGCGCGGTCGCGAGGCCGGGCCGTTCGATCGCACGATCGACGTCCAGATCGGCCGCCTGCGCAAGAAGCTCGAAGCGAACGTCGACGAGCCGCAGATCATCAAGTCGGTGCGCGGGGCCGGCTACATCCTGGTCGCGCCGGTGACTTCGGCCTGAAGGACAGACGTGGCGACGCCGACCCCGCTGGCCGCGGAAATCGACGTCGAAGGCGTCTACCGCACGCTCTTCCTCGCTTATCCCGACTCGCTCATCGTCGTCGACCGGCAGGGACGGATCGTCCTGGCGAACCCGTCGGCAGCGGCGCTGCTCGGCTACCGCGTCGACGAGCTGGTCGGCCTGGAGATCGATGCGCTCGTCCCGGACGCGGTTCGGTCGCGCCACGCGCAATACCGGGCGACATTCGACCGTGCGCCCAAGGCACGGCCGATGGGACGCCAGACCGAGCTGGTCGCGCGCCGGAGGGACGGCAGCGAAGTCGTCGTCGAGATCTCCCTCAGCCCGCTCATGGACCACGGGCATCCGCTCGTCGTCGCGGCGATCCGCGACATCGGCGCCTACCCGCGCGTCAAGCAGGCACTGCAGCGCGCCCGCTACAGCGAGCATCTCGCCCAGCTCGGGCGCCTCGCGGTCGACGTGCGCGATCCGCAGGTGCTGCTCGGTCGCGTGCCCAGGATCGCCGTCGAGGTGCTCGATGTCGACGTTGCGAGCGTCTACCTGCTGCAACCCAACGGGCTCGAGCTGCGCGTCGCCGGCGTGGCGGGCGCGCTGCCCGGCGAAGCGGTCACCGAGCTGATCGCCAATCGCCCCGACACCTCGCTCGGCTTCGTCCTCGCGCAAGGCCGCTCGGTCATCATTCCCGACTACGCGACCGAGCGCAGGTTCACCGTGCAGCCCGGATATCTCGAGGCCGGGCTGACGAGCGCGGTCGCCGTGCCGCTCTCCGACCTCGGCCGCACGATCGGCGTCCTCGCGGTCCGTTCGCGCCACGCGCGCGAATTCGGCGACGACGAGGTGCGCTTCGTCGAGTCGCTGGCCAACCTGCTCGCCAGCAGCCTGCAACGCGTGCAGTCGGAGGAGGCGCTCAACCATGCGCAGCGGCTCGAGAGCGTCGGCCAGCTGACCGGCGGGATCGCGCACGACTTCAACAACCTGCTGACCGTCATCCAGGGCAACCTGCAGGTGCTCGGCGACCTGCCCAGCGTGGCCGACGACAGCTATGGAGGCCAGCTGCTCGCCGCCGCGAGCCGGGCGTCCCGGCGCGGCGCCGAGCTGACGAGCAAGCTCCTCGCGTTCTCGCGCCGGCAGGTGCTGCAACCGCACGCCGTGGATGCCGGCGCGATGCTGCATTCGCTTGCCGACATGCTGCGGCGAACGCTCGACCAGCGGATCCGGATCGAGGTCGACGCGCCCCGGGCGGGGCTCGCCGTGATGGCCGACCCGGGGCAGCTCGAGTCGGCGTTGCTCAACATCGCGATCAACGCGCGCGATGCGATGCCGGGCGGCGGAAGCCTGCGCTTTCGCGCCGACGTCTGCACCGTGCTGCCGCAGGACGTGCTCGCCGAGGTCGAGATCTCGCCGGATGGCTTCGTCGCGATCGCGATCACCGACTCCGGCAGCGGCATGAGCGAGGAGACGCGCGGCCGCGCTTTCGAGCCGTTCTTCACAACCAAGGAAGCGGGCCGCGGCACCGGCCTCGGCCTCAGCACGGTCTACGGCTTCGTCAAGCAATCGCACGGTGCGATCACGCTCGAGAGCGTCGTCGGCGAAGGAACGACGGTGACGCTCTACGTGCCGCGACCCGGCGTGCCCATGCGGGCGGTCGGCGACGTCGGTGCGAACGGGACCATTCGGCAAGGACTCTCGGTGCTGCTGGTCGAGGACGACCCGGAAGTGCGCGCGATCATGCACCGCTTCCTCGACAGCCTCGGCTGCAGCGCGGTCGAGGCATCGAGTGGAGAGCAGGCGCTCCTCGCGCTCGAGGACGGCAAGCAGTTCGATCTCCTCCTGAGCGACATCGCGCTCGGCGCCGGGATGCGGGGCACCGAGCTCGCAGCGAAGGCTCAGGCGCGCGTCCCCGGGCTCGCGATCGT
>DASXXO010000203.1:0-1789 GCA_036503045.1 Caldimonas sp.
CGCATGTCGCTGCTCATCCGGGCTTACAGCCCCAGATACGCCGTAACCACCGCCGGATTGGCATGAAGCTCCGCGGCCGTCCCCGCGAGCGTCACGACGCCGGCTTCCAGGACATAGCCGCGCGTGGCCACCTCCAGCGCCAGTTCGACATTTTGTTCGACCAGCAGGATCGAGGTGCCACGGCTGTGGATGGTCTTGAACGCCTCGTGCATTTCCTCGACCACCTTTGGCGCAAGCCCGTGGCTCGGTTCGTCGAGAAGCAACAGCGCCGGCCGCAACATCAGGGCGCGGCCGACCGCGACCATCTGCTGCTCGCCGCCCGAGAGCGTTCCGGCCTGCTGCCGGCGCCGTTCCTTCAGGCGCGGAAAGTGCGCATACATGCGCTCGCAATCGGCGCCGACCTCGTGCCGGTCCTTGCGGGTGTGCGCACCGAGGCGCAGGTTCTCCTCGACGCTCAGGTTCATGAACGTGCCGCGGCCGTCGGGGACGTGGGCGACGCCGCGCCGGACGATCGTCTCGGTCTGCAGGCCGTCGATGCGGTCGCCGGCCAGGCGCACCTCGCCGCTCGTCCTGATCATGTTGCAGACGGCCCGCAGCAGCGTCGTCTTGCCGGCGCCGTTGGCGCCGAGGACCGCCGTGATGCCGCCCTCGGCGACCGCGAAGTCGATGCCGTGCAGGACGCGTGTCGGACCGTACTGCGCGGCGAGGCCGCGAACTTCGAGCAACGGCGCAGCGGTTGCGGCGCCCGTCACGCGGCGACTCCGAGGTAGGCGCGGATGACGTCCTCGTTCGCCTGCACTTCGGCCGGCGTGCCGTCGGCGATCTTCTTGCCGAAGTCGAGCGCGACGACTCGGTCGGAGATCCGCATCACCATGTTCATGTGGTGCTCGACGAGCAGCATCGTCAGCGAGAGCTCGGCGCGGATCCGGCGCAGCAGCTCCATCAGCGTCTCGACCTCCTCGTGGTTGAGCCCGCCGGCCGGCTCGTCGAGCAACAGCAGCTTGGGCTCGCTCGCGAGCGCACGGCCGAGCTCGACGCGCTTCTGGGTCCCGAACGGCAGGTCCACCACGGCGATGTGCGCGACCGACTCGAGGTCGAGCAATGCGAGCAGGCGATCGACCGCGCTGCCCAGGCGTTGCTCCTCGCGCCGCACCGCCGGCAGGCGCAACGCGTTGGCGACGTAGCCGGTACGGGTGCGCGCATGGCCGCCGAGCATCACGTTCTGGCGCACGCTCATGGTCCGGAACAGGGCGAGGTTCTGGAACGTGCGGCCGATGCCGAGCGCGGCGATGCCGTGCGGCGGGGTCTCGAGGAGCGAGCGCCCCTCGAACGCGATCCGCCCCTCGCTGAACGTATAGAGACGCGAGAGGCAGTTGAACATCGTCGTCTTGCCGGCGCCGTTCGGGCCGATGAGGCCGACGATGTGGCCGCGCGCGACGCCGAACGAGACGCGGTCGAGCGCGACGATGCCGCCGAAGCGGACCGACACATTCTCGACCTCGAGCAGCGGCTGATCGATCGCCTCGCCTCCGGGGGCTGCCTTCGAATGCGCGCACGATAGGGCGCGGCGCGCCGAAAGGAACCGGGGCTTTGCCCTAGGAACCGGATCGACGGCCAGTGCTTTGCCCTGAGCTCGGAGCGCCTGAGCCGCGGGAGAGCGACCGAAGAGTCAGTGCGCCTCGTCCCAGTTGGCGCCGACGCCGACCTCGGCGGCGAGCGGAACGGCGAGCGTCGCGACCGACGCCATCGTCCGCGGCACCGCCTCGCGCGCCCAGTCGAGCTCGTCGTT
>DASXXO010000204.1:0-4271 GCA_036503045.1 Caldimonas sp.
CGACCGCGACCAGGACGCCGACGCCTCGAAGCTGGCCGAGCTCCGTCAGCGCAGCGATCGGGTTCAGTGCGGCGCGCCACGAGAACGGCCGGCGCTTCTCGGCGCCAAGCGATTCGGGCAGGACGAACCAGCCGTACAGCAGGTTGACGAGGGCGAGCGAGCCGGCGGCGAAGAACGGCAGGCGCAGGTCGATCGCGCCGAGCAACCCGCCCATCACCGGGCCGAGGATGAAGCCGAGGCCGAACATCGCGCCGAGCATGCCGAAGCGCCTGGCGCGCTTCTCGGGCGGCGTGATGTCGGCGACGTACGCGTTGGCGACCGACGCGTTCGACTGCATCGCGCCGCTGAACAGGCGCACCACGATCAGCATCCAGAGCGCGGTCGCCAGCGCGGTGACGAAAAAGCTCAGCGAGAGCGCGCAGAAGCCGACCAGCAGTACCGGCCGTCGGCCGAAACGGTCGGAGAGCGCGCCGAGCACCGGCGACGAGACGAAGTTGGCGAAGCTGAACGCGAACGTCACCGCGCCGTACCACCACGCCTGCGCCATCTGCGACGTGGTAAAGCTGCCGACGAGGGCCGGCAGCACCGGCACGATCAGGCCGATCGACACCATGTCGATCAGCACCGTGACCATGATGAACGGCATCGCCGCCCGGCGCCTGCCGGCGACGTCGGCCGGCGCGGGAGGGGGCGTGGTCGCCGTCATTCGGCGCGGTAGTTCGGCGCTTCCTTCGTGATCTGCACGTCGTGGACGTGGCTCTCGCGGATGCCCGATGAGGTGATCTCGACGAACTCGGCCTTCGCATGCATCTCGGCGATGCTGGCGCAGCCGCAGTAGTGCATCGCCGCGCGCAGCCCCCCCGCCATCTGGAAGACGATGGCGACGACCGAGCCCTTGTACGGCACCTGGCCCTCGACGCCTTCGGGCACGAGCTTCGCGCCGCCGACCGACCCTTCCGTGCTGGCCTCGCCTTCCTGGAAGTAGCGGTCGGCCGAGCCCTGCTGCATCGCGCCGATCGAGCCCATGCCACGGTAGCTCTTGTAGGTGCGGCCCTGGTACAGGATCACCTCGCCCGGCGCTTCCTCGGTGCCGGCGAAGGCGCCGCCCATCATCACCGCGTCGGCTCCGGCGGCGATCGCCTTGGCGAGGTCGCCCGAGAAGCGCACGCCGCCGTCGGCGATGAGCGGAACGCTGCTGCCGGCGAGCGCCTTGGCGACGGCGTCGATCGCCATCACCTGCGGCACGCCGACGCCGGTGACGATGCGCGTGGTGCAGATCGAGCCCGGGCCGATGCCGATCTTGACGGCGTCGGCGCCCGCCTTGACGAGGTCGAGCGCGGCCTCGCCCGTGGCGATGTTGCCGCCGATCACGTCGACGTCGGGGAAGTTGCGCTTGACCCAGCGCACGCGGTCGACGACGCCTGCGCTGTGGCCGTGCGCGGTGTCGACGACGAGCACGTCGACGCCGGCGCGCACGAGCAGCTCGGCGCGCTCCTCGGTGCCGTCGCCGACGCCGATCGCGGCGCCGACGCGCAGCTTTCCGTGCGCGTCGCGCGCGGCGTTCGGAAAGCTCGTCTGCTTGGTGATGTCCTTGACCGTCATCAGCCCGCGCAGCTCGAACGCGTCGTTGACGACCAGCACGCGCTCGAGCTTTTCGCGGTGCATCAGCGCCTTGCCCTCGGCGAGCGTCGCACCCTCGCGCACGCTGACCAGGCGCTCGCGCGGCGTCATGATCTCCTTGACCGGTGCGTCGAGGCGCGTCTCGAAGCGCAGGTCGCGGTTGGTGACGATGCCGACCACGACCTTGCCCTGCAGCACCGGGAATCCCGAGATGCCGCGCGACTGGGCGAGCGCGATCACCTCGCGCACCGTCATCTCTGGCGCGACGGTGATCGGATCGCGCAGCACGCCCGACTCGTAGCGCTTGACGCGCGCGACCTCGGCGGCCTGCTGCTTGGGGGTGAGATTCTTGTGGACGATGCCGATCCCGCCTTCCTGCGCGAGCGCGATCGCGAGGCGAGCTTCGGTGACGGTGTCCATCGCCGCCGAGACGAGCGGCAGGTTGAGCCGGATGTTGCGCGAGAGCGAAGTGGCCAGATCGGTGTCGCGCGGCAGGACGCTCGAGTACGACGGCACCAGCAGGACGTCGTCGAACGTCAGGGCTTTGCCCAAAAGGCGCATGGAAAGCTCCGGTCGCAAAAGCAAATTATACGGATGCAGATGCAAAGTACCGGTTTGGGGACGCTCCGTAGCGAGCACGCAGGCGCGCGCCGCTAAACTGCGCGCCAATTCTTCACGTGGCGTTTCGCGACATGGCCCGACCCTTCGTCGTTTTGCTCGCTGCCTTCGCGGTGAGCGTCATCGCATTGCCGGCCGAGGCGCAATGGAAGTGGCGCGACAAGGGCGGCCACGTCCAGTACAGCGACCTGCCTCCGCCGGCAGGAACGCCGGACCAGGACATCCTCGCCCGGCCGGGCGCGGCGATGCGCAGGACGTCGTCCACTGGCGCGAATACGGCGCCGCTGGCCGCGAGCGCCGCGGACGCGGCGCAGCCCAAGCCCAACGCCGCCGATGCCGAGCTCGAGGCCAAGCGCAAGAAGGCCGAGGCCGATGCGGCGGCCAAGGCCAAGGCCGATCAAGACAGGGTCGCTGCGCTGCGCGCCGACAACTGCAACCGCGCGAAGGCGCAGCTGACGACGCTCGAGAGCGGCATCCGCCTGACGCAGGCCAATGCCAAGACCGGGGAGCGCGAGTTCCTCGACGACAAGCAGCGCGCCGATGAAGTGCGGCGCACGCACGACGTCATCGCCTCCGACTGCAAATAGCTCAGCGGCCGACGTTCGCGCGGAGCCGCCGCGCGCGCAGCCGCCGCGCCTCGTTCGGATCCATGGCGAGCGGCCGGTAGAGCTCGACCCGGTCGCCGTCGGAAAGCCCGGTGTCGAGCGGGCAGACGCGGCCCCAGATGCCTACGCTCGGCTCGCCGACCGAGAGCTCCGGGTAGCGCTCGAGGACGCCGCTCGCGCGCAGCGCGTCGAACGCCGTCGCAGGGGCCGGCAGGTCGACCTCGACCTCGATGGCGATCCCGGCCCGCGGGCTGCACGCCACGGCGACATGCAGGGTCGCCCGGCCCTCGCCTTCAGCGCGGCCCATAGACCTGCGCGGCGCGGCGCACGAACGAATCGACGAAGGTGTTGGCGATGCGGTCGAACACCGGGCTGATCGCAGCTTCGAGGATCGCGTTCGAGAACGCGTAGCGCATCTCGAATTCGATCTTGCACGCCGCCTCGGCAGCGCCGCCCGCGGCCGCGGGCAGCGGCAGCGAGACGAAGCGCCACAAGCCGTCGAGCAGCGAGAACGGCCCGTCGACGAGGCCGATGTTGACCGACTCGTCGGGCACCTGCACGTTCTTGGTCGTGAACGCGTGGCGGATGCCGGAATAGGCGAGGTGCAGCCGTGCCGTCAGGACGTTGCCGTCCCGGCCGAGCACCTCGACGCGCTCGCACCAGGGCAGGAAGCGCGGATAGGCTTCGATGTCGACGACGAGCTGGTAGATCTCGTGCGGCGTGTACCAGAGCAGCACCGACTTCTTGACCTGCTTCATACAATCGCCAAATTGTAGGAGTCGCCTGCGCGACGACTGCCGCACCCGCCCAATCCCCCGATGTCGATCGCCGAGAACCGCCGCGCCCGCTTCGAGTACCACATCGAGGAGCGGCACGAGGCGGGGATGGTGCTCTCGGGCTGGGAGATCAAGGCGATCCGCGCCGGCCAGGTGCAGTTGACCGACGGCTACGTCGTGATCCGCGACGGCGAGCTCTGGCTGATCGGCTGCCGCATCAACCCGCTCGGCAGCGCGTCGACGCACGTCAAGCCCGAGGCCGACCGGACCAAGAAGCTGCTGATGCACAAGGACGAGATCCGGCGCCTGATCGGAAAGGTCGAACAGAAGGGGTTCACGATCGTCCCGCTCGACCTCCACTACAAGGGCGGACGCGTCAAGGCCGAGATCGCGCTCGCCAAGGGCAAGGCCGAGCACGACAAGCGCAACACCGAGAAGAAGCGCGACTGGGAGCGCGAGCACGCCCGGCTGATGCGGCGCAAGATCGCAGCGCCGGCAAAACATTGAGCGAAGGGGAACTCGGCATGTCCGTCCAGACCGAAAGCGAAACCGCTCCCGTCGACGCGCCGACCCGGCTGCGCGAGATCGACGACCTGCCGGCGCCGCCGGGGCTGCCGCTGCTGGGCAACGTGCTGCAGTTCGAGCGTGCCCG
>DASXXO010000205.1:0-9005 GCA_036503045.1 Caldimonas sp.
ACGCGCGATCATCGATTCCTCGTTCGTGGGAATCACCCAGACCGAAGCCCGGCTGGTGGGCTTGCCGATGCGCGGCCCTCCGGTCGCGTTGGCCTCGGCATCGAGCTCGATGCCGAGCCAGCCGGCAGCGCGGCAGACGCGTTCGCGGATCGACGCGGCGTGCTCGCCGATGCCGGCCGTGAACACCAGTGCGTCGATGCCGCCGGCGGCCGCCGCGAGCGAGCCGAGCTCGCGGCCGATCCGATAGATGAACAACTCGACGGCGAAGCGCGCGCGCTCGTCCTTGCTTTCGAGCAGCACCCGCATGTCGCTCGAGACACCCGAGACCCCGAGGAGTCCCGACTTGCGATAGACGAGGTCTTCGATGGCGCGCGCATCCATCTTCAGCTCGTCGAGCAGGTAGAGGATCACGCCGGGGTCGACGTTGCCGCAGCGCGTGCCCATGGGCAGCCCGTCGACGGCGGTGAAGCCCATCGTGCTGGCCACGCTCCTGCTCCCGAGCATCGCGCACATGCTGCTGCCGTTGCCGAGGTGCGCGACGATCGTCCGGCCGGCGGCAGCCTTCGGATCGAGCTGCGGCAGCACGCTGGCGATGTACTCGTACGAGAGGCCGTGGAAGCCGTAGCGCCGCACGCCCTTCTCGGTGATCGCGGCCGGCAGCGCGAACGCCTGGGCGGTCTCCGGCTGGCTGCGATGGAACGCCGTGTCGAAGCAGGCGATCTGGGGCAGCTCGGGACGCAGCTCCGAGAGGATGCGGATCGGCGCGAGGTTGTGCGGCTGGTGCAGCGGCGCGAGCGGGCTCAGGCGGTCGAGCGCCGCGAGCACGCCGGAGTCGACCCGCAGCGGGCGGGCGAACTCCATCCCGCCATGGACGACGCGGTGGCCGACGGCGACGAGCTCGTGCCCTGCGCTCTGGCTGCGCAGGAAGTCGGCGAGGTAGGCGATCGCGCCCGTGTGCCCGGGGGCGGCGCCCTCGGGCCAGCTCTTCGCGCCGAGCTCCTGGCCTTGGCTGTCGCTCGCCTCGAAGCGCGTTGCGGTGTACAGCCCTTCGATCTGGCCGCGCAAGACGAGCGCGAGCTTCTCGTCGTCGGCGTCGAACGCGCAGAACTTGAGGCTCGACGAGCCGGCGTTGAGGACGAGGATCAGTCCGGCCATCGCGTCACACGACCGGCCGGGCGCTTTCGCGGCGCCACTTGGCGAACAGCACAGCAACCGCGCACGACGCCATCCGCGACATCACCGAGTCGGCGCGGCTGGTGAGGATGATCGGCACGCGCGCGCCGAGGACGATGCCCGCGGCATCGGCCCCGGCGAGGAACGACAGGCTCTTGGCCAGCATGTTGCCGGCTTCCAGATCCGGGACCATGAGCACGTTGGCGCGGCCTGCCACCGGCGAGTCGATCTTCTTGATCTTCGCGGCCTCGAGGCTGATCGCGTTGTCGAGCGCAAGCGGCCCGTCGACGAGCGCTCCGGTGATCTGGTGGCGATCGACCATCTTGCAAAGCGCCGCCGCCTCGACCGTCGAAGGCACGTTCGGGTTCACGGTCTCCATCGCCGAGAGGATCGCGACGCGCACCTCATCGACGTTCAGGGCATGCGCGAGGTCGATCGCGTTCTGCAGGATGTCGGCCTTCTCCTCGAGCGTGGGCGCGATGTTGACCGCGGCGTCGGTGATGATCAGGGCGTGCTCGTAGCTCGGCACGTCCATGACGAAACAGTGGCTGACGCGGCGTGCGGTGCGCAGCCCGGTCTGGCGCCTGACGACGGCGCCCATGAGCTCATCGGTGTGCAGGCTCCCCTTCATCAGCGCCTCGGCCTTGCCTTCGCGCACGAGCTGCACGCCGGCTTCCGCGGCGGCATGGCTGTGCGGAGCATCGACCAGCGGAAACGACGCGATGTCGACGTCGGCGGCTTTCGCGGCGGCCTCGATCTTGGCGCGCGGGCCGACCAGGATCGGCGCGATCAGGCCGAGCTTCGCGGCCTGCACCGCACCCTCGATCGAGCTGCGGTCGCACGGATGCACGACCGCGGTCGGCGTCGGCGGTAGCGTCTTGCAGTAGTCGATCAGCCGCTGGTACTTCTCATGCCTGGCGCTCATGGACCGCCCTCCTTCCATTGGCTCGCGATGCCGGAGCCGTGGCGGCGTGTCGTGCGCGCGTGCGGCCCGCGGGTGCCTTCACTGCCTTCGCGTTCCGGCGCGGGTGCGCGAGGAGCTTGCGGATGCGCTCGACCATCGCCAGTTGTTGCGCGCCCGGGTGCGATTCCTGGACGCGCCGGTCGGCCATGATCTGGTCGATCAGCCCGAGCAAGCGCGCGCGGTCGGCCTCGTCGGGCAGCAGCAGCGGCAGCGTCGCGACGGCACGCTCGGGCTCGTAGTGGGCGATGATTTCCTGCTCGCCGCGGATCGTGCGCCACTCGAACGGCGCGATCTGCGGCAGCAGCTCGGCATACTCGTCGGCGAGCTCCTGGCGCATCTCGAGCCTGGAAAGGGGCAGGGGCTTGCCGCCGTTCTCGTGGCCGATCAGGAACGCGGTGCGCGCGAGCGCCTCCACGTAGCCGCCCTTCTCCATCGCGGCCAGCGCCTTCCGGACCTCGGACCGCTCGAGCGCGGCGGGCTCCGCCTCTCCGGCGGGCGCGGGCTTTGCTGCCTGCTGCACCGACGACACGTTGGCGTAGACGGCGAAGAATCCGGCCTCGGTCATCGCGTCGCGCAGCGCCCGGTAGTAGTCGAGCGCGGCGCTGACGATCTCGGCGCCGGCGTGCTCGGTGCGGCGCAGCGGATGGTCGTCCGCGACCGCCTGCCGATTCGCCTTCACCGTCTCGGCCGCCGGCGCCAGCCACGACATCCACGGATTCACGCGCGACGACAACGCCCAGTTCTGGAACCGCAACGGGTGGAACTCGCGCGCGAGCTTTGCCGTGTACTCGTTCGACATCGCCTGCACCAGCGGACGTGCGAACAGCTCGTAGGCACGCTGGTTGAAGTCCGACACCGCTGCGACGGCGTCGAAGGCCTTCTCGTCGGCGCGCTTGAAGCGGTTGATCACGGCGACGATGTCCTCGAGCCGGCGCTCGCGGAACTCGACCTCGTAATCGACCCTGCCGCCCGCGGCCTTGTGTTCTTTGATGTCCATGCTGTAGAGGCCTGGCGGCAGGCGCTCGATCGTCTTCAGGACCGAGACGATCTGCGCATGCTCCTTCTTGGCCACCTTGCCGGAGACGAAGATGCCGAGGTGGCCGATGTCCTCGTGCAGCAGGCCGACGATGACCTGGCCGCGCGCCTTGATCTCGTCGGTGCTCTTGTAGATGTCGGCGACCCAGTTGAAGGCCTGCTGCGGCGGCGTGATGTTGTCGCCCATCGAGGCGAACAGGACGATCGGCGCCTTGATCTCGCGCAGGTCCATCGGCTTGCCGGCGGCGCCCTTGACTGCGCCCGACCACACTTTGTTGCCGACGAAGAGATTGCGCGTGATCCATTCGATCTCCTCGGTGTTCATCAGGTAGTAGCCGCCCCACCAGCGCTCGAAGTCGAGGAAGCGCGGCGGCTCGGTATCGACCTTGTCGAACACGTGGTACCACTTGTCCCAGAGGCTGTTGGCCGGATTGAGGTTCTCGAAGTTCTGCACCAGGTGGGCGCCGTCGAACTTGCCGTTGCCGAGGTCGGCCGCGAGCGACGCGGCCCAGGATCCGCCGAGCATGCCGCCGGCGTAACGCATCGGGTTGTCGCTCGCGCCTTCGCTCCAGGCACCGCTCCAGTACGACATCGGCGCGCCATTGATCACGACCGGACCGGTGTCGTCCGGGCTCGCGGTCGCCAGCATCATGGCGGCCCAGCCGCCCTGGCAGTTGCCGATCAGCGCCGGCTTGGCGCTCTTCGGATGGAGCTCGCGCACCTTCTTGATGAAGCGCTGTTCCGCGGCCGTCACGTCGATCAGGGTCTGACCGGGCTCCGGATCCGGATAGAAGATGACGAAGTACACCGGATGCCCGGCCTTCAGCGCGACACCCACCTGCGAGTCGTCCTTGAACCCGCCGATGCCCGGGCCGTGGCCCGCGCGCGGGTCGATGATGATGTACGGGCGCTTGTTGCGATCGACGACGACGCCTTCGGGCGGCGTGATCTTCAGCAGCGCGTAGTTCACCGGCCGCTCGAACGATCTGCCGTCGAGAACGACCTCGTAAGCGAAGCTCAGCACGGGCGGCAGGCCCTGCGACGCGCGCTCGACGAACTGGTCGCCGCGCTGGCGCATGGTGTCCCAGAACAGCACCTGGCGCTGCGCCACGTCGACGGCGTAGCGGAAGAACTCGAACGGGTTCGGCAGCGTCGAGAGGACCTCGGCGGGGCTCGCGCCCTCGGGCATGACGGCTTGGGTCACGCGCTTCCTGTACTTCTCGTTCGCCCCTTCGGTGCGCTTCTGCAGCACCACCGCGAGCTTCTCGGCGACTTCCTGGCTGCGCGCCAGCAGGTTCCCGGCATCCATGTTCGTTCCCTTCACGCGCCTGGTTCGGCTGCGCACCCTCGTGGGCAGGCAGACGACGACGCATCCAGCAATGGTGCCGCCTCCATGTGTCGTGGGCTTGACGGCCGTCAACCGACCGGCTTGCGGGCGCGGGTAATCTGCAGTCGTTCCCGGCGAACGCCCCGCGCGCGGAATTCTGGTTGCGCCTCGACGCCGATCGTCCGCACACGGGCGGCCAAGGAGCGTGCACGGGCCTTGACACCGCGCGTTCGTAAGTCTACCCTTACCGTAAGGAAAGACTCACCGATGGCGCCAGCCATGACCGTCCTTCAGGCACGCCGCTTCGCTGCGCTCGGCGATCCGACGCGGCTCCAGGTGTTCACGCTGATCACGCGCTCGCCGCTCTCTGTGGCCGAGGTCGCCGCGCGGCTGCCGGTCAGCCGGCCGGCGGTCTCGCAGCATCTGAAGGTGCTCGCCGACGCCGGCCTCGTCCAGCGCGACTCGGCCGGCACGCGCAACCTCTATCGCCCAGACACCGACGGGGTCGCGACGATGCGCGACTTCATCGACGGCCTGTGGGACGTCGGCATGGCCCGGTTCAAGGCACAGGCCGAAGCCCTGGCACGCGCGCGTGCCGCCCCAGCAAGGGAGAAGAAATGAACGCACCTCTCGCGAGCGCGGCCAACGTCGTCCGCAAGTCCGTCAGCGTGGCCGCGCCGATCGCCCTCGCCTTCGAGGTCTTCACGGCACGGATCGAATCGTGGTGGCCGATGGCGTCGCACCATATCGGCGACGCCGATTGCGCCGCGGTCGTGATCGAGCCGCGCGTCGGCGGCCGCTGGTACGAGCGCGGGACGAACGGGGTCGAATGCGTGTGGGGGCAGGTGCTGGTCTGGGAGCCGGCGCGGCGCGTCGTCCTCGTCTGGCAGCTCGACGCGCAGTTCAAGTTCGACCCGACTCTGCGCACCGAGGTCGACGTCCGCTTCACGGCGATCGACGACCGCACGACGCAGGTCGAGCTCGAGCACCGTGGCCTCGAGGCCTACGGCGCCGACGCGCCGGCGATGCGCGAGGCGTTCGGCTCGCCGAACGGCTGGAACGGCCTACTCGAGCACTTCGCGCTGGTCGCGGCGAGCGCGACGCCGATCGGCTGAAGCCGCGCTTGCAAAGCGGAGATCGTTCCGGTCGCATCATCGTCCGCTTCGGACCCGCGAGGATGCGAACGATGAACGAAGCCAGCAAGAACCACGATTCGACCCGTTCCGACCTGGACCTCACGCGGCGCGGCTTTGTCGCCCTCTCCGTCGCGGCTGGCCTCGCCACCGCGGCGCCCGCGACCAGCGCCGCGCTCGCCGTGAGCGAGGCCGACGTCGTCGTCAAGATGGCCGAAGGCACCTGCGACGCGGCGTTCTTCCATCCCGCGTCGGGCGGCGCCCGGCCGGGCGTCGTCCTCTGGCCCGACGCGTTCGGCCTGCGCCCCGCGATGCGCGCGATCGGCCGCCGCCTCGCCGCAGAAGGCTACGCGGTGCTGGTGCCGAATCCGTTCTACCGCGTGGCGAAGGGAACGGTGTTCGAGTCGGCGGCCAACGTCGACTTCCAGGATCCGGCCACGCGCGCGAAGCTTGGACCGTTGATGGGCTCGGTCACGGCGCCGGGCGCGGCAGAAAAGGATGCTGCGGCATACGTCTTGTTCCTCGATGCGCAGGCGGAGGTCGACCGCGCGAGGAAGATCGGCACGCAGGGCTATTGCATGGGCGGCGCGCTCGCGCTGCGGACCGCCGCCGCCGTGCCGGAGCGCGTCGGCGCCACGGCGTCGTTCCACGGCGGCGGCCTCGTCACCGACAAGCCCGACAGCCCGCACCTGCTCGCGCCGCGCGTGCACGGCCGGGTGTACGTCGGCATCGCGATGAACGACGATCAGCGCCAGCCCGACGCGAAGGACAAGCTCAGGGCGGCGTTCGCCGCGGCGAAGGTGCCGGCCGAGGTCGAGGTTTACCCCGCGAAGCACGGCTGGTGCGTGCCCGACATGCCGTCCGAGGGCGGAGCACCGATCTACAGCGCGCCCGACGCCGAGCGCGCGTGGGCCAAGCTCGTCGCGTTGTACGGGGCGGCGCTGGCGTAGGCCTGCGCGCGCCCGGGCGCGGGCCGGCACGCCGCCTCGGCCTGGCGGCGCGGGCGGCCGTCCTTGTCACGCAGGCGTGCTGCGCGCAGTGAACGCAGGCGGGCGCCGACGCGCCGTTGCGCGCTCGTATGCATGTCCGAACGCGAGCAGGCGCGCCTCGCTCCACGCCGGCCCGACGAACGAGAGGCCGACCGGCAGATCGCGCGCGAACCCGGCCGGGACCGTCAGATGCGGATACCCCGCGACCGCCGCCGGCGTCGAGAAGCTCGCGCTGAAGTGGTCGCCGTTGACCGGATCCGTGAGCCAGGCGAGGCCGCCCGTCGGCGCGATCAGCGCGTCGAGGCGGTTCGCTTGCAGCACGCGGTCGATGCCCTCGTCGCGCGCGCCCTTCCTGCACTCGGCGAGCGCGTCGAGATACTCCTTGCTGTCGAGGCGGCCGAGCGCCTCGGCCTTGTCGAACAGCTCCTGGCCGAACCATCCCATCTCGCGCGCGCGTTGCGCGCGGTTGAACGCGATCACGTCGGCGAGCGTCTTCACCCTCGCGTCGGGAGCGAAGGTCGCGAGGTACTTCGGCAGGTCGGCCTTCAGCTCGTAGAGCAGGACGCGCAGCTCGGCGTCGTTGTAGTTCGGCTGCGCGAGATCGACCGGATCGACGATCTCGGCGCCGAGCCGCTTCAGCGCGACGATCGCTTGGTCGATCAGGCCGTCGACCTCGTCGAAGCCGGTGAAGAAATTGCGCGCGACCCCGAGGCGCGTGCCGCGCAGCGGGTCGTCGGGCAAGTCGATCGCCGCCGACGGCGCGGGGGCAGCGGGCGCCGCGGCCGTCGCGGGATCGGCGTCGTCGCGCCCCGCCATCGCGGCGTAGAGCAGCGCCGCGTCGGCGACGGTGCGCGCCATCGGCCCGGGCGTGTCCTGCGTATGGGCGATCGGGATGATGCCGTCGCGACTCATCCGGCCGACCGTCGGCTTGAGGCCGACGAGGCCGCAGATCGACGACGGCGAGACGATCGATCCGTCGGTTTCGGTGCCGACGCCGAGCGGCGCCAGCCCGGCAGCGATCGCCGCGCCCGTTCCCGAGCTCGACCCGCTGGTGTTGCGATCGAGCGCGTAGGGGTTTCGCGTCAGGCCGCCGCGCGCGCTCCAGCCGCTCGTCGAGCGCGTCGAGCGGATGTTGGCCCACTCGCTGAGGTTGGTCTTGCCGAGGATCACCGCGCCGGCATCGCGCAGCCGCTTGACGACGTGCGCGTCGCGCGGCGCGCGCGCGCCGTCGAGCGCGAGCGATCCCGCGCTCGTGCTCATGCGGTCACCGGTCGCGACGTTGTCCTTGACGAGCACCGGCAAGCCATGCAGCGGGCCGCGCACCCGCCCCGCCTTGCGCTCGCCGTCGAGCGCCTGGGCGATCGCGATCGCGTCCGGGTTGAGCTCGAGGACGCTGTTGATCTTCGGCCCCGCCTTGTCGATCGCGGCGATGCGGCCGAGGCAGTCGCGCACGAGGCGCTCGGAGGTGAGCCAGCCGTCGCGCATCGCCGCCGCGAGCGCGACCGCGCTCGGCTGTTCCCAGGGCGTCGTCGGCGACGCGGCGCGGCTCGCTGCCATCAGCGGCATTGTCGGCGCGAAGAGCGCGTTCGACGCGACGAGCAGGGTGCGGCGGCGCAGCATCATCGCCGCATTATCCGCAGCACGACCCGCACCTTGGTCGATGCGCCGTCGTCGACCAGAATTCGCCTTTGTGCTCGGGGAGCCCGCGGTGGTCCGTCCGGCAGGCAGTGCAGGGCGCGATCGGTGCGGCCCATCTCGGGCCGATCACGCACGCCGCCGCGTTCAACGCACGCGTCGCCGCCTTTCTCGCCGAGCCTGCGACGCCCCTGGACTGCGCCACCTCGCATGCGATGGCGAAGGCGTGGATGCACACCACCGCCGGCGCGCTGTCAGCGCGCCGCGGTGCCGTAGCGGAATTCGTCGAATGAGGTGACGCTATCGGCCTTGGTCCAGACGCCGACCGCGCCGGCGCCGCCGATGTGCGCGTCGTCCAGGTCGATGTACCGCTTGCCGTCGACCGAGACGGCGATGCGCGTGCCGGCAAACTCGACGCGCAGCGTGTGCCAGACGCCGGCCTGGACCGGTGCGTCGACGTACTTGATCGTGTTGCGGCCGCCGCGCTCGGTGTAGTAGAGCGAGACGTTGTTCTCGAGCGCGTTCGCACGCGCGACGTAGTAGTGGTCGCCGTCCTTCCAGCGCCAGACGACGCCGCCGGCCCGGTCTTCCTTGCCCGAGATCGGCTTCAGCTTCACCTCGACGAAGCCGTCGCCGATCGCAGTGCCGCTCTTCACGCACCACGGGAAGGTGCCGCTGCCGGTCTGCTGCAGGACGTGGCGCGCGCTCGGCGCGCCGGCATCTTCGCCGACCTGCCAGTGCGGCGTGCC
>DASXXO010000206.1:0-1623 GCA_036503045.1 Caldimonas sp.
CCAGCGATCGAACAGCGCGCGCAGCCGCGGCAGGCCGCGCGCGGCCGTCAGCGCCGGGCGGAACACCTCTTCCTCGAACTTGCGGTGGTACTCGCGGACGACCGAGATCTGCAGTTCCTCGCGCGAGCCGAAGTGGGCGAACACGCCCGACTTGCTCATCCCGGTCACCTCGGCGAGGGCGCCGATCGACAGCCCCTCGAGGCCGATCTGCGACGCCAGCGCCAGCGCCCGGTCGAGAATGGCGGCACGCGTCTGGCGTCCCTTGAGAAGCGGGCGCGCGGGGACGGCGTCCGCCGGGCCGTCGCCAGCGGCTTCGTCGGCGTCGAGCAACGAATTCAGGGACGACACTGGAGAAAGGATGGACAGGCCATGAAAACGAACGATCGTGCTATTTTGCCGGAAGGACGCGCCCGCGCCAGCGCCGGGGCGCGCAACTTCGTGCCGATTTGTAGGGTTTCACGTCTACTCGCGCGATGAAGGTCGCAATCGTCGGTCTGGGTGCGGTCGGCGGGCTCATCGCCGCCCGCCTCGCACGTGCAGACCACGCGGTGGCGGCGCTCGCGCGCGGCGAGACGCTGGCGCGCGTGCGCGCCGGCGGCCTGCAGCTCGACAGCGCGGGAACCTCGGTCACCGTGCCGATCACGGTGAGCGACGACGCCGCGAGCCTCGGTGTCCACGAGCTGGTCGTGATCGCCCTGAAGGCGCCGGCGCTCGCCGCCGCGGCGCCGGCGATGGCGCCGCTGATCGGCCCCGACACCATCGTGCTGCCGGCGATGAACGGCGTCCCCTGGTGGTTCCTTCCCGCCGCGGCCCCCGACGAGGCGCCGCTCGAGAGCGTCGATCCCGGCGGCCTCCTGCTGGCGCAGCTGCCGCTCGCCCAGGTGCTCGGCTGCGTGGTCCATCTCTCGTCGTCGAGCCCCTCGCCCGGACGCATACGGCACGGCGTCGGCGAACGGCTGATCGTCGGCGAGCCGCGCGGCGGCAAGTCGCCGCGCGTCGACGCGGTCTGCGCCGTGCTGGCGAGCGCCGGGTTTCGCGCCGAGGCGAGCGCCGACGTGCGACGGGACGTCTGGTACAAGCTTTGGGGCAACCTGACGATGAACCCGGTCTCTGCGCTCACCGGCACGCTGACCGACGCCATCCTCGACGACGCCCTCGTGCGCGGCTACCTGCTCCGCTGCATGGCCGAGGCGGCGACGATCGGCGCGCAGATCGGTTGCCCGATCGCCCAGCTCGGCGACGAGCGCCTGGCGCTGACGCGCGAGCTCGGCGGCTTCAAGACCTCGATGCTCCAGGACGTCGAAGCGGGCCGCGAGATCGAGCTCGACGCGCTCGTGACGGCGGTGCACGAGATCGCCACGCGCTTCGGCGTCGACGCGCCGAACATCGCCGCGCTGCTCGGGTTGACCCGCCTGATGGCGCGCCGGCGCGGCCTCTATCCGCGCTAGTTGCAAGCGTTTGCATCCGCGGCGCGGCCGTGTACGACGTCGCGCCGGAGCGTCGCCGCCGATGCCGCTCGCCTTGAGCGCGCCTTCGCCATGCATTACGCTCGGGGCTTCATCATGGAAGTCCTGCAGCTCGACATGTCCGGGCGCCCGCAGGCCTGGATCTCGGCCAAGGAAG
>DASXXO010000207.1:0-3232 GCA_036503045.1 Caldimonas sp.
GTCTTGCCACAGCCGGAGCCGCCCATGATCGCCGTGACCTTGCCGCGCCCGAATGCGAGCGAGACGTCGTTGAGGATCGTGCGGCTGGTGTCGTAGCCGAAGACGACGTGGTCGATCTCGACCAGCAGGTCGTTCGCGGAGGGGCCGGTCGCGGCGGCGGTCGCGTGAGGCTCGCCCATCGGCTCAGCGAGGCAGCTCGCTCGAACCCATAAGCATGGCGTCGACGGCGCGCGCCGCCTGCCGACCCTCACGGATCGCCCAGACGACGAGCGACTGGCCGCGCCGCACGTCTCCGGCAGCGAAGACCTTGGGCACGCTGGTCGCGTAGCCGCCGAGCGCGTCGGTGCTCGCCTTGGCGTTGCCGCGCGCGTCGCGCTCGACGCCAAACGCGTCGAGCAGGCTTTGCAGCGGGCTGACGAAGCCCATCGCAAGCAGCACGAGCTGGGTCGGGATGATCTGCTCGGTGCCGGGCACCTCGACCATCCTGCCGCTTTCCCATTCGACGCGCACCGCCTTCAGCGCGCTGAGCTTGCCGCCCTCGCCGATGAACTCCTTGGTCGCGATCGCGAACTCGCGCTCACAGCCCTCCTCGTGGCTCGAGGAGGTGCGCAGCTTGGTCGGCCAGTACGGCCAGACGAGCGGCTTGTTTTCCTGATCGGGCGGCATCGGCAGCAGCTCGAACTGGGTGACGCTCTTCGCGCCGTGGCGGTTGCTCGTGCCGACGCAGTCGCTGCCGGTGTCGCCGCCGCCGATCACGATCACGTCCTTGCTGTCAGCGCGGATCTGGCGCTCGACGTGGGCGCCGGCGTTGACCTTGTTCTGCTGCGGCAGGAACTCCATCGCGAAGCTGATGCCGTCGAGGTTGCGGCCCGGCACCGGCAGGTCGCGCGAGAGCTCGGCGCCGGCGGCGAGGACGACGGCATCGAATTGCGCGAGCAGCTCGGCGGGACGCACCGACTCGCGCGACCAATCGGTCACGACCTCGCCGGGCACCGCATCGCCGATGCGAACGCCGATCCGAAAGACGACGCCTTCGGCTTCCATCTGGGCGACGCGACGGTCGATGTGCGACTTCTCCATCTTGAAGTCGGGGATGCCGTAGCGCAGCAGCCCGCCGATCGCGTCGTTGCGCTCGAACACCGTGACCGCGTGGCCGACGCGCGCGAGTTGCTGCGCGGCGGCGAGCCCGGCCGGACCGGAGCCGACGACGGCGACGGTCTTCCCGGTCTTCGCCGCAGGCGGACGCGGCACGACGAAGCCTTCGGCCCAGGCGCGATCGATGATCGCGTGCTCGATCGACTTGATGCCGACCGGATCGTCGTTGATGTTGAGGGTGCACGCCGCCTCGCACGGCGCCGGGCAGATGCGGCCGGTGAACTCGGGAAAGTTGTTGGTCGAGTCGAGCACCGTGAAGGCGTTCTTCCAGTCGGTGCGATAGACCAGGTCGTTGAAGTCGGGAATGATGTTGTTGACCGGGCAGCCGCTGTTGCAGAACGGAATGCCGCAGTCCATGCAGCGCGCGCTCTGCACTTTCGCATCTTCCTCGGTCAGCGTGAAGATGAATTCGCGGTAGTTCTTGACGCGCTCGGGCACCGGCTCGTGGTCTTCCTCCACGCGCGCGTAGTCCATGAATCCGGTGACGTTCCCCATCTCGCTGCCTGCCCTCGTTGGTCGTGTTGTCTGCGGCGCCCTATTTCGGCGCGACCGGCTTCACTGTCTTGCCGCTCGTGCGCGCCTTGGCGATCGCGTCTTCGGCGGCGCTGGTCGCGCGGATCTCGCCGAGCGCGGTCATCGCCTTCAGGCTGATCTCGGCGAGCGCGCGCTTGTACTCGTTCGGGAACACCTTGACGAACTTCGGCAGGGCCTCGTTCCAGTGGTCGAGGATCTCGCGCGCGCGCAGGCTTCCGGTCCACTGGTGGTGATCGCTGATCAGCGACTTGAGCAGGACCTCGTCGGCCTGCTCGCGGTGCCAGATCGCGCGCTCGAGCGATTTCTCCTGCTCGGCGACCGGCAGGACCCGGCCGAGCGAGACCATCGACGTGTTGCAGCGCGAGGCGAACTCGCCGTCCTCGTCGTAGACGTAGGCGATGCCGCCGCTCATTCCGGCGGCGAAGTTGCGCCCGGTCTTGCCGAGGACGACGACGGTGCCGCCGGTCATGTACTCGCAGCCGTGGTCGCCGGTGCCTTCGACGACCGCCGTCGCACCCGAGAGGCGCACCGCGAAGCGCTCGCCGGCAACGCCGCGCAGGAACGCCTCGCCGCTCGTGGCGCCGTAGAGCACGGTGTTGCCGACGATGATGTTCTTGGTCGCGTCGCCGCGGAAGTCGATGCTCGGCCGGATCGCGAGGCGCCCGCCCGAGAGGCCCTTGCCGGTGTAGTCGTTGGCGTCGCCGATCAGGTAGATCGTGATGCCCTGGGCGAGGAAGGCGCCGAAGCTCTGCCCGCCGGTGCCTTCCATCTGGATGAAGATCGTCTGGTCTGGCAGGCCCTGCGGATTGCGCCGGATCAGTTCGCCCGAGAGCATCGCGCCGACCGTGCGGTTGACGTTCCTGACGTGCTCGAGGATCTGCACCTTCTCGCCGCGCTCGAGCGCCGGCGCGCACTTCTCGATCAGGCGCACGTCGAGCGCCTTGGCGAGGCCGTGCTCCTGCTCCTCGACGTGGCGCCGTGCCACCTCGGGCGGCGCGGTCGGCGCCTGCAGCAGGCGGCTGAAGTCGAGCCCGCGCGCCTTCCAGTGCGCGATCCCCTTCTTCGTGTCGAGCAGGTCGACGCGGCCGATCAGCTCGTCGACGGTGCGCACGCCGAGCTCGGCCATGATCGCGCGCGCCTCCTCGGCGACGAAGAAGAAGAAGTTGACGACGTGCTCGGGTCGACCCTGGAACTTGGCGCGCAGCACCGGATCCTGCGTCGCGACGCCGACCGGGCACGTGTTGAGGTGGCACTTCCTCATCATGATGCAGCCTTCGGCGACGAGCGGCGCCGTCGCGAAGCCGAACTCGTCGGCCCCCAGCAGCGCGGCGACGGCGACGTCGCGGCCGGTGCGCAGGCCGCCGTCGGCCTGCACCGCGATGCGGGTGCGCAGCCCATTCAGCAGCAGCGTCTGCTGCGTTTCGGCGAGCCCGAGTTCCCACGGTGTGCCTGCGTGCTTGACCGACGACAGCGGCGACGCGCCCGTACCGCCGTCATGCCCGGCGATCACGACGTGGTCGGCCTTCGCCTTGGCGACACCGGC
>DASXXO010000208.1:0-5986 GCA_036503045.1 Caldimonas sp.
GCTGGCGAAGAAGCGCAGCAGGTCCTGCAAGGCCGCGGCGACCGCATCGCTGCTCGCCTGCTCGGTGTTCATCGGGCCGATCACGAGATCGCCGCGGCCATGATGCTTGACCCGACCCGGCGCGGGCATCGCCGTGGCCACGTAGACGACCGCCGGCACGACGATCTGGCGCACGTGCCGGGCGATCGTCGCCGCGTTCTCGACGCCGTTCTGCAGGCTGACGACGACGGCGTCGGGATCGAGGTACGGCGCCATCCCGCGCGCCACGGATTCGGTGTCGGTCGACTTGACGCAGAACAGCACCAGGTCGGCACCGCGCACGGCAGCGAGCTCGACGCTGGCACCGATCGGCACGACCTGCGCTTTCGACGCCATGTCGAGCAGCAAGCCGTCGCGCTCGATCGCCTGCACGTGCGCGGCGCGCCCGATCAGGGTGACGCGATGGCCGGCGCGCGCCAGCATCGCGCCGAAGAAGCTGCCGACCGCGCCCGCGCCGACGACGGCTACCTTTCGAAACGAATTGCTCATGCGACGATTGTCGGCGAGGCCGAGACGCGGGTACACGCGCCGCTCACGCCGCGCGCTCCAGGCGGATCACGGATTGCCGCATCCCCGAAAAACGTTTCTCCACCGCAGACGTGAACAACTCTGTGCATAACCTGCGCCCAAGTTTCGCGCGTGCGCCAATGGCGCGGCTCCAGGACACGTTGCCACCGTTTTCAGCAGGCGAACGAGGGCCGTGTAACGGTCGCTGAACGGCCTGTTCGAATCGGTTTCGCATCGATATGCTCCGCGCCCATGCCGTCGCCGAACGCCCCCCTTTTACCGCGCGGGCGCGTTCTGGCAGTGGACGATTCGGTCGTCATGCGTGAGCTCGTCACCGCGTCGCTCGAGGCGGTCGGCTACAGCGTCGAGGCGGTCGCGAGCGGCGACGCCGCCCTCGTCGCTGCCGCGCGCGAAGCGTTCGACGCCGTCATCCTCGACGTCGATATGCCCGGCATGGACGGCATGGCGGTCGGGCGCGCGCTGCGCCTCGCGCCGAAGACGCGCGCATCGATGATCGCGATGCACACGAGCCTCACGGAAGCCGACGTGCGCAGCGGCTTCGACGGCTACAACGTCTTCCTGCGCAAGCCCTTCGACGCACGCCTTCTCGGCGAATGCATCGACCGCATGCTGCGCGAGCGCGCTGTTGCATCGCCCGGCGTTTAGTCGCCTCAGGGCCGCGTTCCCGCCACGCTCTTCGCCCGCGTCCAGCGGCGCGCCTGCTCGCTGAGGCTGAAGCCGAGCCCCGGCCGATCCGGAACGCGCATGCGGCCGCCTTCGAGCTGAAGCCGCTCGTTGAACAGGGGCTCGAGCCATTCGAAGTGCTCCAGCCACGGCTCGCCCGCGAATGCCGCGGCGAGGTGCAGGTGGATCTCCATCGCGAAGTGCGGCGCCAGGCGCAGCGCCTTCCAGTCGGCGAGCGCCATCACCTGCAGGAACGGCGTGATGCCGCCGATCCGCGGCGCGTCGGGCTGGACGAAGTCGGCGCCGCCCGCAACGATGAGCTGCGCGTGCTCGGCGAAGCTCGTCAGCATCTCGCCGGTCGCGATCGGCGTGTCGAGCGATGCGGCGAGCGCGGCGTGGCCCTCGAAGTCGTACGCATCGAGGGGCTCCTCGATCCAGGTCAGCTCGTGCTCTTCGAGGCGCCGGCAGACGCGCTGTGCGGTCGTCCGGTCCCACTGCTGGTTGGCGTCGACCATCAGCGGGAAGCCGTCGCCGACGGCCTTGCGCACTGCCTCGACGCGGCGCAGGTCGGCGCCGATGTCGGGCTGCCCGACCTTGATCTTGATTCCACCGATGCCGGCGGCGCGCGCGCTCTCGACGTTCTTCAGCACTTGCTCGATCGGCGTCGACAGGAACCCGCCCGAGGTGTTGTAGCAGTCGACCGCGTCGCGCTGCGCGCCGAGCAGCTTGGCGAGCGGCAGGCCGGCGCGCCTGGCCTTCAGGTCCCAGAGCGCGATGTCGAACGGCGCGATCGCCTGCGTCGTCATGCCGCTTCGCCCCATCGACGCGCCGGCCCAGAGCAGCTTGGTGAAGAGCCGCTGGATGTCGTTCGGATCCTCGCCGATCAGGTCGGGCGCGAGCTCGACCGCATGCGCGTAGATGCCAGGGCCGCCGGCCCGCTTCGCGTAGCCGAAGCCGATCCCTTCGTGGCCGTCGCGCGTCGCGATCTCGGCGAACACGAACTGGACTTCGGTGAGCGGCTTCTGCCTTCCGGTCAGCACCTTGGCGTCGCTTACCGGCGCGGCGAGAGGCAGCACCACGTGCGAGAGCTCGATGGAGGCGATCTGATCAGGCATCGTCGACGAGGAAATTGCCGGCGTCGAACACGATCGGCGGGGCGTGCGGATCGTAGCCGACGCCTGCCGGGTCGCCACCCTCCTTCATGCGCGCGAGCTGCTTGCGCAGGAGCCTCCTCAGCATGGCGATGCCACGGTCGGAACTCACCAGGTGCTCCTCGACGTGCGAAGTGATCGCACCCTGGCCCACTTGCGCTTCGTAGTCGCCCGGCAAGCGCTGGTGCTCGGCATCGCTCAGCTCCTCCCAGAGCTTGCCGTGCAGGCGCGAGCGGACCTTGGCAAGGTCACCCGGTTGCGCGACACGGCCGGCGGTGTAGATGCGGAAGTGCGTATCGTCGATCGGCAGCACGAAGCCGATCGACTCGACGCGGCCGTACTTGCCGACGCGCGGGCTCGGGATGACGCGCAAGGTCGGCAACGCCGCCTGGCTGATGCGGCGTAGCACCTTGCCGTCGCCGAGCTTGCGGATCGACGTCGTTCGAACGCCGAGCTCGACCGTGTCCCACGTCACTTCTGGCATCACCGCCATCTGCTCGACGAACTGGGTGCCGCTGAACCAGCCGTGCAGGACGACGACGTGGAACGGATCGACGAGGTTTTCGTAGTGCTGGAGCCAGTTGCACGGGATGATCTGCGGGCCGCCGCCGCCGATGCTCTGGTCGTCGGCTTCGAGGAACTCGCCGTCGTCGAGACGCTCGAGCGCGTCGTAACGCGGCAGCACCGGCTTCCTCTCGGGCGGCCCGAGATACGCCCACACGAGGCCGTAGCGCTCCTCGACCGGGTACCACGGCTGGCGCACGCGGGCGCGCGCACGGCCGCCTTCTGGCTCGCACGGCTGCTCGATGCAGCGGCCCTCGACGTCGAACAGCCAGCCGTGGTAGCAGCAGCGGATCCCGTGCTCCTCGACCCTGCCATAGTAGAGCGAAGCGCCGCGATGCGCGCAGTGCGGTGCGACCAGCCCGGCCCGGCCGCTCCTGGCACGGAACAGGATCAGGTCTTCGCCGAGAACGCGGATCGCGCGCGGCGTGTCGCCCGCGTCGGCGGTCAGGCCGACGGGGTGCCAGTAGCGGCGCAGCAGCTCGCCCATCGGCGTTCCGACACCGACTTCGGTCAGCTCGGGATCGTGGCGACGCGGCGCACGACCGTAGCCAGTGCCGGTGTCGACGGCGATCGGCACGACGCGGGCACCGGAATCGAAAGGCTGGTTCATGGCGTCGCTCGCGGGACGGTGTGGCTTCGCGTCGATTCTCGCCTCGGCAGTGAGCGATCGCGCAAGCCGAATCGCCGCGCCGTCAGGCGCGGTCGATGACGCCGAAGCGATGCACGGTTGCGCTCGTGAACGTCTCGCCGGGCCGCAGCACCGTCGACGGGAAGTCGGGCCGGTTCGGGCTGTCGGGAAAGTGCTGCGTCTCGAGACAGACCCCGTCGCTCTGGCGAAACGCCCGGCCCTCGCTGCCGACCAGCCGTCCGTCGAGCTGGTTGCCCGCGTAGAACTGGACGCCGGGCTCGGTCGTCTCGATCTCGAGGACGCGCCCCGACGCAGGATCGACGAGCCGCGCGGCCGCCGGCAGGCGCGCCGTGTCGGCACGTGGGCCCCCCTCTGCGCCGTCGAGCACCCAGTTGTGGTCGTAGCCGCGCGCCAGGAGGAGCTGCTCGTCGCCATCGCGAATTCGCTCGCCGACCGGCCGCGGCGTGCGGAAGTCGAACGGTGTTCCATCGACATCGGCTACCCGCCTCGGGATCAGGTGCGCGTCGATCTCGCTGAAGCGGCTCGCGTGGAGCGTCAGCACGTGGTCGAGCGCGCTGCCGCCGCCGGCGAGGTTGAAGTAGCTGTGGTTGGTGAGGTTGACGACGGTTGCGCGGTCCGTGGTCGCGCGGTAGTCGATGCGCCATTCGTTTCCGCGCGTCAGCGTGTAGCGCACGTCGACCTGCAAGCGACCCGGATAGCCTTCGTCGCCGTCGCCGCTCGCGAGCGACAGCGCGATCGCGACGCTGCCGTCGCCGGCGATCGGCAGCAGCTCGACCGACCACAGGCGCTTGCCGAATCCGCGCACGCCGCCGTGGAGCGAGTTCGGGCCGTCGTTGAGCGTCAATCGATGCTCACGACCGTCGAGGACGAACCGGCCCCCGGCGATCCGGTTGGCGTAGCGGCCGACAAGGGTGCCGAAGTTGGGGTTGCGCGCGAGGTAGTCGTCGAGATTGGCGAAGCCGAGCACGACGTTCGCGTCGCGACCCTCTCGGTCGGGACAATGCAGCGCGCGAACGATGCCGCCGTAGTCGATCGCGTGCAGGCGCAGGCCGCAGCCGTTGTCGAGCACGTGCTCGCGCACAACGCGGCCGTCGGCCATGCGCCCGAAGTCGCGGCTGGCGACGGCGGGATCGCGACGGGTTGGCGACGACGAGGACTGCACCGGAGCGCGTCGACAGGAGCTGAACGGAGAATATGCGAAGCGAGCAAGCGGCGTCGTGCATCGGGCCGCTGGGCTAGCCCCGGTGCGGGCCGCCCTCGCCTGCACGCACCAGCAGCTGCTCGAGAACGGCCGACAGGGAAACGCGCGCCGTCAGGACCGCGGCCATGCTCTTCGCACAACGCTCGCCGACCTCGTCGAAAGACGTCCATCGAAAGGAGTCCATCTCCGGGCGCGATCGCCCGAATCGGTCCTCGAACATGCTCGTGCAGACGCACTGTGCGGGATCGATGCGCTCACTCAGGACCGCGTGCAGGGAGAGATCCTTGTCGCGTCGGTACGCAAAAGTCCCGACCGTCCACAAGTCCTCCGGGTCGAGTGCCAGACCGCACTCCTCGTGCGCTTCGCGCACCGCAGCGGCGACGCTGCTCTCGCCGGCGTCGGCCAGCCCTTTGGGGATGTCCCAATGGCGTCCACCGGTCGCGTGGCAGAGCAGCAGCTCTGCCGAGGTGCTGATGAGCAGCACGCCATGGGTCGTCGTCTTCACGTCGCGTCGCCCTTATGCCGAAAATGTTCTCTGATCCTCTTCCCGCGCCCCGTATTCGCTTGTTCACCGTTCGTGT
Organism: Caldimonas sp.; assembly: GCA_036503045.1. Classification (GTDB taxonomy): domain Bacteria; phylum Pseudomonadota; class Gammaproteobacteria; order Burkholderiales; family Burkholderiaceae_C; genus Schlegelella_A. Next base: position 5,377 of record DASXXO010000208.1, read on the forward strand.
GCACAAGGCTGTGGACAAAACCCAGGAAGCTCGCGTTTCCTCTGTGCTGGCGCCACGTCCACCCGGTGCCGGAAAAAGTGGCGTCCGAGATCGACGAGCAACCCGAGGGCGGGCGGTTTCGCATCCCGAGAATCAGGGCGGTACCAATTCTCGGCGCGGCTGACTAGCCAGCGGTTTGCGTGGTCTGCCACGTAGCCGTGCCGCTCGATGGGGTGACATCCTCACGCGTACGATCGGCGCGAGAGCGGCCAGGAACGTATTTGCCGATCGCTGCACGGTTTTGAATCGGCTTCGCATCGCGTCGGCCCGGGCTGCGAGCACGACAACCTTGGGCGGCCGCAGGCCAGCCGTGCCGATTTCGTGAAAGACGCGCACCGACCTTCGGACGATCATCCCCGACGGGCGCGGAACCTGATGCGGAGGCGCAGGCAATGATCGAGCTGTTGATTGGTCAGAGGCGACGCGACATCGGCAGCTTCGAGGTCGGCCGCGTCCTGCCGTTCGGAATGCGGCGAATGGTGGGCCCGTTCATCTTCCTCGACCATCTCGGGCCGGTGGACCTGCCGAAAGGGCTGGCGCGCGAAGCCGACGTCCGCCCTCATCCGCACAT
>DASXXO010000209.1:0-1750 GCA_036503045.1 Caldimonas sp.
CTCCAACGACGCTTGAGCAGGTGCCGGGAAGGATAGGCCGTGCCCCGGGCCGCGCCATCGGTTGTTGCCCCAGCGCCGCCGGAGGTTGGTGCAGGCGGCAAATCCTCAATAATCGTTCGAGGGCGAAGGGACCGTCGACGATGAAAGCCGCGTTCTTGGCATGCAGGGCCCGGTGCCGAGCGACGCCGCGGCTGGCTCGGCCGAGCAGGCGCGCAGCGTCGTGACCGCGAGCCTCGGCGTCCTCATGCTCGAGACGCGCTTCCCGCGCCTTGTCGGCGACATCGGCAACCCGGCGACCTTCGCGTTCCCGGTCCGTTACCGGACGGTTCGCGGCGCTTCGCCGCGACGCGTGGTCGTCGAGGGCGACCGCGCGCTGCTCGCGCCATTCGTCGACGCGGCGCGCGCTCTGGCGGCCGACGGCGTCGCCGCGATCGCGACGAGCTGCGGCTTTCTCGCCCTGTTCCAGCGCGAGCTCGCCGCCGCGGTCGCGGTGCCGGTCTGGACGTCGAGTCTGCTGCTCGTCGCCGAGATCGAGGCCGCTCTGGCGGGCGCCGCGCGGGTCGGCGTCGTCACCGCCGATGCGGCGTCGCTGAGCGGGGAACACCTGCGTGCGGTCGACGCGCGCGCCGACACGCCGATCGAAGGGCTCGCGCCCGACTCGCGCTTTCGGGCGACCGTGCTCGACGATCGCGTCGAGCTCGACCGCGCCGAAGCGGAGCGCGCCACCGTCGCAGCCGCCGAGCGGCTCGTCGCGCGCCGGCCCGACGTCGCCGCGATCGTCCTCGAGTGCACCAACATGCCGCCGTACGCCGATGCGGTCCGCGCCGCGACGCGACTGCCGGTGCACGACGTCACGACACTGATCCGCGCGCGCATGGTCCGCCTGGCGGGAGCCGCGGCATGAGCGAGCCCAAGGCGCGCTGGCAGTTCTGGATCGACCGCGGCGGCACCTTCACCGACGTCGTCGCCAGGCGCCCCGACGGGACGCTTGCGACGCTGAAGCTTCTTTCCGAGCATCCCGAGCAGTACCGCGACGCCGCGGTCGCCGGCATGCGCCGCTTGCTCGGCCTCGCGCCGAACGCGCCGATCACCTCCCGGCAGGTCGAGTCGGTGAAGATGGGAACGACCGTCGCGACCAATGCGCTTCTCGAGCGCAAGGGCGAGCCGACGCTGCTCGTGACGACGCGCGGCTTTCGCGATGCGCTGCGCATCGCCTACCAGGATCGGCCGCGCCTGTTCGAGCGCAGGATCGTCCTGCCCGAGCTGCTCTATGCGCGCGTCGTCGAGGCCGACGAGCGGATGTCGGCTGGCGGCGCGGTGGTGCGCGCGCTCGACGAGGCGCGCCTCGAAGCCGACCTGCAGGGCGCGTTCGACGCCGGCCTCGCGAGCGTCGCGATCGTCTTCCTGCACGGCTGGCGCCACCACGCGCACGAGCTCGCCGCCGAGCGGATCGCACGCCGGATCGGCTTTGCGCAGCTCAGCGTCTCGCACCGCGTCAGCCCGATGATGAAGCTCGTCGGCCGCGGCGACACGACGGTCGTCGATGCGTACCTCTCGCCGATCCTGCGCCGCTACGTCGACGAGGTCGCCGCCGAGATGCCAAGCGTCGAGCTCTACTTCATGCAGTCGTCGGGCGGCCTCGCCGAGGCGAGCGCCTTCCAGGGCAAGGACGCGATCCTCTCGGGGCCGGCGGGCGGCATCGTCGGCATGGTGCGCACGGCAGAGCTCGGTCTTGCCGCGGTGGACGCCG
>DASXXO010000210.1:0-2835 GCA_036503045.1 Caldimonas sp.
TGAACGTGCGATCGATCTTCCTGATGAGCCAGGCGATCGGCAAGCACAGCATGATCCCGCGCCGCCAGGGCAAGATCATCAACGTCGCGTCGATCGCGGGGCTTGCCGGCAACAGCGCCGACCTGGCGATGGTCGCCTACAACACGAGCAAGGCCGCGGTCGTCAACTTCACGCGCACGCTCGCCGGCGAATGGGGCAAGTACAACATCAACGTCAACGCGCTCGCGCCCGGCATGTTCCCGAGCAAGATGACGAAGGGGACGATCGCGCGCGTCGGCGAGAAGAACCTGGCGGGCCACGCGCCGCTCTTGCGCATCGGCGACGACGACGACCTGAAGGGCGCGACCTTGCTGTTCGCGTCGCAGGCGGGCAAGCACATCACCGGCCAGGTGCTGCCGATCGATGGCGGCGTCTCCGCGATCATCGCCGCTTGAACTTGGAATTCCTCGTCCGCATCCCGTTCGTCGAGCTGCTCGACTTCGAGCTGCTTCGCTTCGAGCGCGGCGAGGCCGAGATCGCGGTCGAGCTGCGCGACGAGCTCACCAACTCGTGGGGAGTCGCGCACGGCGGCGTCTCGATGACCTTGCTCGACGTCGTCATGGCGCACGCGGCGAGGAGCCCCGGCGACGACGGCGTCGCCGAGCACTCGGGCGTCGTCACGGTCGAGATGAAGACGAGCTTCCTGCGCCCCGGCCTCGGCCGGCTCGTCGGCACCGGCCGGCGCCTGCACCGGACCGCCTCGATGGCGTTCTGCGAGGCGAAGGTGGTCGACCGCGACGCGCAGCTCATCGCGCATGCGACCGGAACCTTCAAGTTCCTGAAGGGCCTGCCCGCCGGCGGCAAGCGCATCCAGCGTCCCGACGCATCCGACTGAGGAGTCCGACATGACCGAGATCAACCGGCAGATCCATCTCGTCTCGCGCCCGACCGGCGAGGCGAGCGCGGACAACTTCCGTCTCGTCGAGCAGCCGCTCGGCGCGCCAGGCGAGGGGCAGGTGCTGGTGCGGCACCACTATCTGAGCCTCGACCCCTACATGCGCGGCCGCATGAACGACGCGAAGAGCTATGCGCAGCCGCAGCCGCTCGACCATGTGATGCAGGGCGGCACGGCCGGCGTCGTCGTCGAGTCGCGTCACCCGGGCTACCAGAAAGGCGACCACGTCGTCGGCTTCGGCGGCTGGCAGGAGTACTCGATCGTCGACGCCGGCAATCCCGGCGTGCTGCGCAAGGTCGACACGAGCCGCGTGCCGCTCTCGGCGTATCTCGGCTCGGTCGGCATGCCCGGCGTCACCGCGTGGTACGGGCTGGTCAAGATCTGCCAGCCCAAGCCCGGCCAGACGATCGTCGTCAGCGCGGCGAGCGGAGCGGTCGGCAGCGTCGTCGGCCAGCTCGCCAAGTCGCGCGGCTGCCGCGCGGTCGGCATCGCCGGTGGTGCCGACAAGTGCCGCTACGTGACCGGCGAGCTCGGCTTCGACGCCTGCATCGACTACACGGCGCAGGCCGATCCGAAGTCGCTCTACCAGGCGCTCAAGGAGGCGACGCCGAACGGCGTCGACGGCTGTTTCGAGAACGTCGGCGGCGCCGTGCTCGACGCGACGCTCGCGCGCATGAATGCGTTCGGCAGGATCGCCCTGTGCGGAATGATCAGCGGCTACGACGGCCAGCCGATTCCGCTCCAGCAGCCGCAGCTCCTCCTGGTATCGCGGCTGACCATCGAGGGCTTCATCGTCAGCGAGCACATGGAGGTCTGGCCCGAAGCGCTGAAAGAGCTCGGCACGATGGTCGCGACCGGTAAGCTCAAGTACCGCGAGAGCCTCGCGCAAGGGATCGCGGCGGCGCCCGAAGCCTTCCTCGGCCTGCTCAAGGGAAGGAATTTCGGCAAGCAGCTGGTCAAGCTGACCGAGCCAGGGTGATGGAAGTCGGCGCGCGCTGCGGCAAGGACCTCCGGGTCACCTTCCGGACCGTTCCCGGCGCACCCGCATGAGCGAGCTGATCCTGCACCACTACGCGACCTCTCCGTTCTCGGAGAAGGTGCGGCTCGTCCTCGGCATGAAGGGCCTGCGCTGGCGCTCGGTGACGGTGCCGGTGATCATGCCCAAGCCCGACGTCGTCGCGTTGACGGGCGGCTATCGCCGGACCCCTTTCATGCAGGTTGGCGCCGACGTCTACTGCGACTCTTCGTTGATGTGCAAGGTGATCGACCGCATTGCGCCCGAGCCGCCGCTCTATCCGCAGGCGACCGCGGGGCTCGCCGAGATGGTCGCGCAGTGGGCCGACTCGACGCTGTTCTGGACCGCGGTGCCTTACACGATGCAGCCTGCGGGCGTCGCGCACATCTTCGCGGGCGCGCCGCCCGAGGTGGTCAAGGCGTTCGGAGCCGACCGTGCGGCGATGTACCCGACGATGCGGCGCGCGCCGATCGCCGACGCGCACGCCGCGCTGACGGCCTACCTCGGCCGACTCGAAGCGACGCTGCGCGACGGGCGGCCGTTCCTGCTTGGCAGCACCGCGTCGATCGCCGACTTCGCCGCGGCGCAGTCGATCTGGTACATGCGCCGGGTGCCGGCGATCGCCGCGACGCTCGCGCCGTATGCGGGCGTGATCCGCTGGTTCGAGCGCGTCGGCGCGTTCGGTCACGGCGAATCGATACCCATGGGAAGCGACGAGGCGATCCAGGTCGCCGCGAGCGCGCACGCCCATGCGCCGGCAGCGGTCGCCGCCGGCCAGCCGTTCCAAGCAGGGGCCGAGGTCACGGTCGCGGCCGCGGATTACGCGCACGACGAGATCGCCGGCAGCATCGTCGGGCTCGACGGCAACGAGGTCGTGATCGCGCGC
>DASXXO010000211.1:0-7636 GCA_036503045.1 Caldimonas sp.
CGGCAGCACCGACTCCGAGCTCGACGTCCCGAGGACGATCAGCAGCTCCTCCTTGATGTATTTGATGAACTTCCAGATCGAGAAGCCGTGCAGGCGGGCGATCAGGCCGAGGACGACAAAGATGAAGAACAGGCACGTCGCGTAGAACGTGCCCATGAGCTTGCCGAGCGAGATGAGCGAGTCGATGCCGTACTTGCCGATCGTGAACGCCATCGCGCCGAAGGCGCCGAGCGGCGCCACCCTCATGATGATGCCGACGATCGCGAACAGCACGTGCGAGGTCTTCTCGACGACGTCGAAGACGAGCGTGCCGCGGCCGCCGAAGCGGTGCAGGGCGAAGCCGAACAGCACCGAGAACAGCAGCACCTGCAGGATGTCGCCCTGGGCGAACGCGTCGACCACCGTGTTCGGGATGATCGCGAGCAGGAAGTCGACCGTTCCATGCATCTTGCCCGGCCCGGTGTAGGCAGAGACCTGCTTGGTGTCGAGCGTCGCCGGGTCGACGTTCATGCCGGCGCCCGGCTGGACGATGTTGATGATGACGAGCCCGACGATCAGCGAGATCGTGCTCACGACCTCGAAATAGAGCAGCGCCAGCCCGCCGGTCTTGCCGACCTTCTTCATGTCCTCCATGCCGGCGATGCCGACGACGACGGTGCAGAAGATGATCGGCGCGATGATCATCTTGATCAGCTTGATGAAGCCGTCGCCGAGCGGCTTCATCGCCTCGCCCAGGTGCGGCCAGAAGTGGCCGAGGATGATCCCGATGATGATCGCGGTGATGACCTGCGCGTAGAGCGACTTGTAGAGCGGTCGGCGCGCTGCCGGTGTAGCCATGGCTTCGACTCCTCGTCGGCCGGTTCGGCGCCGGCGCTTCCGGGTGACTCTACCCCCGGGCAGCGGAAAACGCCTCAGGTCTGGACCAGGCGGCGGCTCTTGGCGATCGACATCAGCATGCCCAGGCCGAGGCCGAGCGTCACCATCGCCGTGCCGCCGTAGCTGATGAAGGGAAGCGGCACGCCGACGACCGGCAGGATGCCGCTCACCATCCCCATGTTGACGAACGCGTAGGTGAAAAAGCTCAGCGTGATCGCGCCGGCGAGCAGGCGCGTGAAGACGGTCGGCGCCTCGGCGGCGATCATCAGGCCGCGGAAGATCAGGAAGACGAAGAAGACGAGCAGGGTGCAGCAGCCGACCAGGCCGAACTCCTCGGAAAAGGCGGCGAAGATGAAGTCGGTCGTCCGCTCGGGGATGAACTCGAGGTGGGTCTGGGTCCCCTTCATGAAGCCCTTGCCGGTGGTCCCGCCCGAGCCGATCGCGATCTCGCCCTGGATGATGTGGAAGCCCTTGCCGAGCGGGTCGGTCGTCGGGTCGAGCAGCGTGCAGACGCGGTTCTTCTGGTAGTCGCGCAGCATCGGCCACTTGACGTCGGGCTGGCAGATCTTCTCCTCCGAGACGACCACCGCCGTGATCGCCGCTGCGGCCACGAGCGCGACCGGCACGATCAGCTTCCACGACAGGCCGGCGAAGAAGATCACGTAGAGCCCCGCCGAGAGGACCAGGATCGCGGTGCCGAGGTCGGGCTGCTTGACGACGAAGGCGACCGGCGCGAGCACGAGCAGCCCCGCGATCACGAAGTCGAGCACGCGCAGTTGGCCTTCCCGGCGCTGGAACCACCAGGCGAGCATCAGCGGCATCGCGATCTTCATGATCTCGCTCGGCTGGATCGTCACGCCGACGTTGAGCCAGCGGGTGGCGCCCTTGCGCGTGACGCCCAGGCCAGGCACGGCGGTGGCGACGATCAGGATCAGGCCGACGATGTAGAGCGGAATCGCCAGCCGCATCAGCTGCTGCGGCGGAATCTGCGCGGCGAGGAAGAGCACACCGAAGGCGAGCGCCATGTTGCGGCCGTGGTCGACGAAGCGCGTGCCCTGGTCGTGGCCGGCCGAGTACATCGTCACCAGGCCGGCGATCGCGAGCAGGGCAACCGCGAGGACGAGCGGCGCATCGAAGCCGGTGAACACCGGCCGGGTGCGCTGCCAGAGCGTCGGCCGGTCGAAGACGGCGCTCATCCGGCCCCGCTCATCGCGGCCTCTGCGCGAGAGCGACCTGGTCGCGTGGCGCCGGCCGCTCGGGCGTCGGCGCCGAAGCCGGGTCGGACGGTGCGGGCGGATCGCTCGCGCTCGCGCTCGCAGCGCCGTCGACGGTCGCGCCCGGCAGCGGCACTTCCTCGATCGTCCGCTGCGGGCCGACCGGCGCGGTCGTCTGGCCGAGCTGCGTCGCCGCGATGTCGGCCTCGCTCGGGTACTTGCCGGTGAGCAGGTAGTCGAACACGCGCCGCGCGATCGGCGCCGCTGCGCCGGCGCCGAATCCGGCGTTCTCGACCACGATGGCGAGCGCGATGCGCGGCTCCTCGAGGGGCGCGAACGCCGCGTACAGCGCGTGGTCGCGGTGCCGCTCGTCCATCCGCGCGGCGTTGTACTTCTCGTTGGCCTTGATCTCGATCACCTGCGCGGTGCCGGTCTTGCCGCCCGACTTGTACGGGGCGCCGACGAACGAGCGCGCCGAGGTCCCCTCCTGGGTCACGCCGTAGAGCGCGTTGTGGATGAAGGCGACGTGCTCGGGCTTCCACTCGAGCGGCGCGAGCGCCGGGAAGCTCAGCGGCCGCGCCTCGCGGGTGTCGTAGTTCTCGACCGCGCGCACCAGGTGCGGCGTGAAGCGCTGGCCGCCGGCGGCGACGGTCGCCTCGGCCTGCGCGAGCTGGAGCATCGTGAACGCGTTGTAGCCCTGGCCGATGCCGAGCGAGATCGTCTCGCCGGCGTACCACTTCTGCGCTTCCTTCTTCTTGTAGGCGGTACGCTTCCACTCGGTCGAGGGCAGCGTGCCGCGGAGCTCCCCCTGCAGGTCGATGCCGGTAAGGCGGCCGAAGCCGAGCGGCGCCATGAAGTCGTGCATCGGGTCGACGCCCAGGTCGTTGGCGAGCATGTAGTAGTACGTGTCGCACGACTGGACGATCGACTTGTACATGTCGACCGTTCCGTGGCCGCCCTCCTTGTCGTCGCGGAAGCGGTGGTTGCCGAAGTTGAAGAAGCCGGGGTCGAAGATCGTCTGCTGCGGCGTGCGCTTGCCGAGCGTCAGCGCTGCCAGCGCCATGAACGGCTTGTAGGTCGACCCCGGCGGATAGGTGCCGCGCAACGCCCGGTTGAGGAGCGGCTTGTCGGGCGACTCGTTGAGCGCGCGCCAGTTCTCGACATCGATCCCGTCGACGAACAGGTTGGGATCGAAATTCGGCTTGCTGACGAAGGCGAGGATCTCGCCGTTCCTCGGGTCGATCGCGACCAGCGCGCCGCGCCGGTCGCCGAACAGCTGCTCGACCATCGCCTGCAGGCGGATATCGATCGACAGCACGATCGCGTTGCCGGGCGTCGCCGGGTTGCTCTTCAGGCGCCGCACCGCGTGGCCGCCGGCGCTCATCTCGACTTCCTCGAAGCCGGTCGTGCCGTGCAGCTCGCCCTCGTAGCTCTGCTCGACGCCGAGCTTGCCGATGTACTCGGTGCCGCGGTAGTTGGCCAGGTCCTCGTCGGTCCAGTCCTCCTCCATCTGCTTCTTCTCGTTCGGGTTGATGCGGCCGATGTAGCCGATCAGGTGGCTGCCCACCTCGCCGAGCGGATAGCTGCGGAAGAGCCGCGCCTTGATCTCGACGCCGTCGAAGCGGAACTTCTGCGCCGTGAAGCGCGCGACCTCCTCGTCGCTGAGGCGCGTCCTGATCGGCAGCGACTCGACGCTCTTGCTCTCCTCGAGCAGCCGCTTGAAGCGCTTGCGGTCGCGCGGCTGGATCTCGACCACCTCGGCGAGCGCGTCGATCGTCTGGTCGAGGTGGTCGACCTTGCCCGGCGCGATCTCGAGCGTGTAGGCGGAATAGTTGTTGGCGAGGACGACGCCGTTGCGGTCGAGGATGAGGCCGCGGTTGGGCGTGATCGGCACGACCGCGATGCGGTTGTTCTCGGCCTGGGTCGAGAGGTCCTCGTGCTTGGCGACCTGCAGATACGAAAGGCGCGCGACGAGGAGGCTGAAGGCGACCAGGACGAACAGCGCCGCCGCCAGGAGACGGAGGCGAAAGCGCGCGATCTCGCGCTCGGTGTTGCGCAATTCGGTCACAGCGGCCGATTCTCGTCCGGGTCGGGGGCGCGCCGTTGCGGTGCGAGGAGGAGCCAGGTCGCCACGGGCCACAAAAGTGCCTGGAACACCGGGGCGAGGATCAGCTCCCAGCCCGGGAACATGCCGCCCGCGATCAGGTGGACGACGAGCGAGACCGCCTGGGCGGCGAGAAAGAGCGGCAGGATCTGCACCGCCTGCGACGGCACCGTGAACCAGAGCAGCCGCCGGTGAATCGTCACCGCGAAGAAGCTGAGCAGCGTGTAGGCGAGGGCGTGCTGGCCGAGGACGGCGCCGCTGTGGACGTCCATCAGCAGGCCGAAGAAGAAGGCGATGCCGACGCCGATCCGGCGCGACTGGTGCACGTTCCAGAACACGAGGACGAGGGCGAGGAAGTCCGGCATCGCCGTCGCCCGGCCGAGCGGGACGATGTTGAGCAGGAAGGCGAAGACCAGGGTCGACCAGACGAAGAGCGGGTTGACCGGCATCAGCAACTGGTCGTTGGAGCGCGGCATGATCATTTGCGCGCCCCTTTCTTGCCGGCGGGCCTGCTCGCCGCGGAAGCTTCCGAGGCGGCCGCCTGCGGCCGCGGCGGCAGACCCACGCCGGTCGGCTCGAGGACGAGCACGTGGTGCACGCCGTCGGAGGGCGCGGCGGGGACGAGGACGATGCGCGCGAAGCCGGTGTCGATCTTGCGGTCGACCTTGGCGACGGTCGCGACCTTCAGGCCCGGCGGATAGACGCCGTCGACCCCCGAGGTCGTGAGCAGGTCGCCGACCTGCACGTCGGCGTTGCCGGCCATGAAGCGCATCTCGAGCAGGCCGACGCCGCCGATCCCGCCACCCAACGCGGCGCTGCGCGCCTGCGTGCGGCTGTTGAGGACCGGGATGGCGGCGTCGCGGTCGGTCAGCAGCGTCACCTCTGAGGACTGCAGGTAGACGCGCGTCACCTGGCCGAGCACGCCGGCCTCGTTGATCACCGGTGATCCGGGCACGACGTTGTGGGTGACGCCGCGGTCGATGATCACCTTGCGCGAATACGGATCGGCCGCCTCGTAGAGCACTTCGGCGGCCTGCGAGCGGACGGTGAGCGTCGGCCGCAGCTCGAGCAGGGCGCGCAGGCGGGCGTTTTCCTGCTGCAGCTGGTCGGCGCGCTGCGCGCGCTCGGCCTGGCGCGCGAGATCGGCCCTGGCCGCCTGCTCGGCGGTGATCGCCCGGGTCAGCCCGCCGAGGTACGCGCGCCCGTCGGTGATCGCCTCGACCGGGATCAGGAGCGCGCGCTGCAGCGGGTAGAGCATGGTCGCGACCGTCGCCCGGATCGGCTGGGTGATCGTGAAGCGCGCGTCGGCGACCATCAGGAAGACGGCCAGCGCCGAGCAGAACGACAGCTTCGTCAGCGCCGACGGCCCTTGGCGAAAGAAGGGCGGCGGCGTGCGATCGAGGGTGCCGAGCGCCATCGTCGTGCCGCCCCGCTTTCAGCTCACTCCGAGGTGAAGATCGAGCCCAGGCGCTCCATCCGTTCCAGCGCCATGCCGCAGCCGCGGACGACGCAGGTGAGCGGGTCTTCGGCGACCAGCACCGGCAGGCCAGTCTCCTCGGCGAGCAGGCGGTCGAGGTCGCGCAGGAGCGCGCCGCCGCCGGTGAGCATCATGCCGCGCTCGGCGATGTCGGCGCCGAGCTCGGGCGGCGTCTGCTCGAGCGCGTTCTTGACGCTCGAGACGATCTGGTTGAGCGGATCGGTGAGTGCCTCGAGGATCTCGTTCGACGAGATCGTGAAGGAGCGCGGCACGCCTTCCGAGAGGTTGCGGCCCTTGACCTCGATCTCCTTGACCTCGGAGCCGGGGAACGCCGAGCCGATCGTCTTCTTGATCATCTCGGCGGTCGGCTCGCCGATCAGCATGCCGTAGTTGCGCCGGATGTAGTTGATCACCGCCTCGTCGAACTTGTCGCCGCCGACGCGCACGCTCCCCTTGTAGACCATGCCGCCGAGCGAGATCACGCCGACCTCGGTCGTGCCGCCGCCGACGTCGACGACCATCGAGCCGCTCGCCTCGCTGACCGGCAGCCCGGCGCCGATCGCCGCCGCCATGGGCTCCTCGATCAGGTAGACGTCGCTCGCGCCGGCACCGAGCGCCGACTCGCGGATCGCGCGCCGCTCGACCTGGGTCGACCCGCAGGGCACGCAGATGATGATCCGCGGGCTCGGCCGCAGCACCGAGCGCGGATGGACCATCTTGATGAACTGCTTGAGCATCTGCTCGGTGACGGTGAAGTCGGCGATCACGCCGTCCTTCATCGGCCGGATCGCCTCGATGTTGCCCGGCACCTTGCCGAGCATCGCCTTGGCCTCGGCGCCGACTGCCTGGATGGTCTTCTTGCCGTTGGGCCCGCCCTCGTGGCGGATGGCGACGACCGACGGCTCATCGAGGACGATCCCCTTGCCGCGCACGTAGATCAGCGTGTTGGCGGTGCCGAGGTCGATCGCGAGGTCCGTCGAAAAATAGCGACGAAAGGATCCGAACATGGAAGGCGGTGGCGTCCCGGAAGGGCTTCTTGGAGGGGAAGGAATCGGATGACGCCGAGCCCTTCGCAGCGGTGACGAGGGCTGTGAATTGACCGCGGATAATAACGCATGGCTCGCACGATTCCGATCGCGCCGCCAGTGCAATCGCCCCGATCAGCAGCCCAGAAGCGCCTCTTATTCCTCGATGGCCCTGACCCCTTTGGACGTGCGTCGCATCGCCGAGCTCGCCCGCCTCGATCTCGGCGCCGACGAGCAGGCGCTGATGCTCGCGCAGCTCAACAGCTTCTTTCGCATCGTCGAGCAGATGAGCGCGGTCGAGACGAGCGGCGTCGAGCCGCTCTACACGCCGCTCGCCGCCGTCCAGGAAGCGTACCTGCGCCTGCGCGCCGACGAGGTCACCGAGGTCGTCGACCGCGACGCCAACCAGCAGAGCGCGCCGGCGACGCGCGCGGGCCTGTACCTCGTGCCGAAGGTGATCGAATGAGCGGCGCGCCGCACGCGCTCGGCGTCGCTGAGCTCGCGCGCGCGCTCGCGGCACGCGAGCTCTCGAGCGTCGAGATCACGTCGCACCTGCTCGAGCGCTTCGTGCGCCACGAGCGGCTCGGCACCGCGCTCGTGATCGACGGCGATCGCGCGCTCGCCGAGGCCGCCGCCGCCGACCGCCGCCGCTCCGCCGGCGAGAGCGGTCCGCTCCTCGGCGTGCCGATCGCCCACAAGGACATCTTCGTCACCCGGTTGCACCCGACGACCGCCGGCTCGCGCATGCTCGCCGGCTACCGGAGCCCGTTCGATGCGACCGTCGTCACCCGCCTCGCCAAGGCGGGAACGGTGACGCTCGGCAAGCTCAACTGCGACGAGTTCGGGATGGGCTCGAGCACCGAGAACTCGGCCTTCCGGGTCACCCTGAACCCGTGGGACGAGACGCGCGTGCCCGGCGGCTCGTCGGGCGGCTCGGCGG
>DASXXO010000212.1:0-2163 GCA_036503045.1 Caldimonas sp.
GCCGGATCGTCGTCGCAGCGCCGCGCCGCGCGACGCGAGGTCGTGAGGTAGCGGCGGGCGCGGGCGATCAGGTTCATCGTCATCTCCGGGGCAGCATCACGTTGCGCTTGCAGTATCGATGCCTGCGTCGCCGAAGGCATCCCGCGATTGAGGGGCCGGCCGGTCGCAATTGGCATTGCGAGCCGAACGCGTCGCGACGCCGCCACGTTTACTGGGCGACGTACTTGTTGCCGTTCGCCTTGTAACGAGCGACGGCGCGTTTCAGGTCGCTGTACTCCTCGCACGGCAGGAAGCACGCCTTGTCGAGCGCGGCGAGCCGCTGCTCGGCCATCTCCAGGTTGCCCGTCATGAGGTAGAGCTCGCCCGAGTACTCGAGCGCGCCGCGATGGCGCGGCTCGATGCGCAGCGCCTCGTCGTAGAACTTCTCTGCTTCGGCGAGGTTGGCCGGGTCGGCCTTGCGCAGGCTGTATCCCATCAGGTTGTTCCAGTCGGCGCTCGACGGGTCGTTGACTTTCTTCAGCTCGTCGATCGCGCCCGGCCAGTTCTTCTGCGCGATCTGCGCACGTGCCGGCGCGAGAACGTCCGGCTTGGACGGCGTCGCGACGACGTCGGCGGCGAAGGCGCTGCCGGCGACGAGCAGCGCGGCGGCGACGACGAGCGAACGAAGCGGGACGAGAGCCATGGCGAGTCTCCGGGGCTGGACGGGCGAAGCACAGGATAGTGCCGCGCGCGGACGCGCACTCGGCTGCGCCTAGAATCGCGCCCCTTTCGCCGCCGGAGCGGCGCGTTTCGCATGCCCGACGCCAAGTTCTGCGCGATCGACTTCGGCACCTCGAACTCGGCGGTGGCGGTGCCCGAGGGCGGGTCGATGCGCCTGGTGGAGCTCGAGCCGGGCTTCACGACCATGCCGACAGCGGTCTTCTATCCCGGCGAAAGCGAGGGGCACGGGCGTAGCGACCCGCCGCCGTGCGAATTCGGCCGCGCCGCGATCGGCTTGTATGTCGACGGCATCGAGGGCCGCCTCATGCGCTCGATGAAGAGCATCCTCGGCAGCTCGCTGCTCCTGCAGACCACCGATGTCGGCGGCGGCCGCGGCGTGCGCTACATCGACATCGTCGCGACCTATCTTCGCCACTTGCGCCGCAAGGCCGAGGCGGCGGCGGGAGCGCCGATCACGCGCGCGGTGCTCGGCCGGCCGGTCTACTTCGTCGACGACGACCCCGAGCGCGATGCCCGCGCCGAGGCCGCGCTGAGGAGCGCCGCAACGAACGCCGGCTTTCGGCAAGTCGAGTTCCAGTACGAGCCGATCGCTGCCGCGTTCGACCACGAGCAGACGGTCGATCGCGAGGAAATGGTGCTCGTCGCCGACATCGGTGGTGGCACGTCCGACTTTTCGCTCGTGCGCGTCGGCCCGGCGCGCAAGGAAAAATCCGAGCGCAAGGCCGACATCCTCGCCAGCCACGGCGTCCACATCGCCGGCACCGATTTCGACCGGCGGATCGAGCTCGCGGCCATCCTGCCGCTGCTCGGCTACGGCGCGTTCGGGCCGAGCCTCGACGGGGCGCCCCCGCGCGAGGTGCCGAGCGCGGTCTACTTCGACCTCGCGACCTGGCACCTGATCAACACCGTCTACAGCCCGCAGCGCGTGGTCGAGCTGCGCGGCATGCGATCGTTCTACGCCGCTCCGGTCCTGCACGGGCGCCTGATGACGGTCGTCACGCATCATTACGGGCACGACCTCGTCGCGCGCGCCGAAAGCGCCAAGATCGCCGTCGCGGCCGGCGGCGCGAGCACGATCGAGCTCGGCCACGTCGAGCCGGGGCTCGCGAGCCGGCTCGAAGCCGCCGCGGTACACGACGCGCTCGACGCCGACCTCGACCGCATCGTCGATGCGGCGCGCACGACGGTCGCGCAGGCCGGCGTCGCGCCGGGCGACGTCGATGCGCTCTATCTGACGGGCGGCTCGACCGGCCTCGAGACGCTGAGCGAGCGGCTCGCGCACGCCTTCGCCGGCGCCCGCGTCGTGCGCGGCGACCGCTTCGCGAGCGTCGCGACCGGCCTTGCCTTGTTTGCGCAGCGCCGCTTCGCGGGCGCGTGCGGGCGCTGAGGCAGCGGCTCAGCCGGCGAGCACGGCGGCCATCGCACGCGCGGTCGCGTCGACGT
>DASXXO010000213.1:0-4112 GCA_036503045.1 Caldimonas sp.
TCGCGAACAGTGTCGGGTTCACGGCGATGTTGCCGGCCGGGATGATGCCGATCGTGCTGCCGTCGGGCGCCGCTTTCGCAACCGCATCGACGCCGATGTTGCCGGCGGCGCCGACCTTGTTGTCGACGATCACGGTCTGGCCGAACGCCTCGCCGAGCGCCTGGCCGAGCATCCGTCCGAGCACGTCGGTCGGACCGCCCGGCGGGAACGGAACGACGATGTGGATCGGCTTGGCGGGATACGTCTGCGCGGCGGCGGCGAGGGGCAACGCAACGGCCAGGGCAAGCAGGAAGCGCTTCATCAGAGGTCCTCGAAGGAAACGGTGCCGGCGTCGAGCAGGACGGCGAGCGCGTCGTACGCCGAAGACTCCGGCACAGCGAAGCCGCCGAGCTGCAGGCGCTGCATGGAATCGGCGAGCTCGCGCGCACCGCGCGTTGCCAGCAGCGCGGCGCGGAGTCTCGCCAGCGCCGAGTCATCGATCGCTGCGGTCGCGACCAGCGGCGGAATCGGTCGCATCGCCGTGCTCGCGATCGTGCAGACCCGTGCCGCGAGCGCCGGCTCGTACGCTCGCAGCAGATCGTGGCTGTAGCTGTCGAGCGGGCCGACGTCGATGCGCCCGGAGGCGAGCGCATCGATCACGCCTTGCGCATTGACGAGGCCGCCGACCGCGCCGCGGTAAAGACGCGCGCCGCGCGCCGCACGGAACGGCAGCAGGTGATCGCGCAGTGCGACCGCGCCCGACATCGAATCGGCGAGCGTGATGCCGACGATCCCGCCGAACGTGTCTTCGAGCGTGCGGTGCGGCGACCGAGCGGCGACGACGATGTCGCTGCAGTAGAGCGGCCGGCCCCCGTAGCGCGCCGGCCTCGGGACCGGAGCGGCGACGAGCGTCGGCCGCGGAGCGCGGCGCGCGAACGGGAGGCCGCACATGAGCGCGGCACCGAGGTCGTCGCGCGACCAGAGCGCCGAGAGCGGCGCCGGCGCGTCGTGGTCGACGATTGGCCAGTCGAGGTCGGCGCGCGCGAGCGCCCAGCCGAGCACACGCTGCCAGTCGGCCTTGCACTCGGCCGTGACCGAATACATGCGCGCGTTGACGATCGGCATCGCGACGTGCCCTTCAGCGGAAGCGCAGCCGCTGGCCGATGCCGAGGCGCTCGGCCTTGGCGAGCATGGCCGCGCCGAGCGCGATGTCGGAAAGCGACAGGCCGCGGTGCCAGAACAGGTTCGTCTCGGCGTCGCTCTCGCGGCCGGGCTTCAAGCCGGCGACGATCTGGCCGAGCTCGGCGTGCAGGTTCTGCTCCGAGAGGCGGCCGCTGTCGACGTGCGCGCGCAGCGCGCCGTATGGGCCGGCGCGCGCCTGGCCCCAGTCGTCCATGACGATCTTGTCCATGATGTCGGTGAGCGAGAGCTCGACCGCGCTCATCGTTCCGTACGGGATGACGCACGCGCCCAGCTTGATCCACGCGGTCTTCAGCTTCGGCTCGGGCTGCTCGAGGCGCGACGCCTCGACGACGACGTCCGCGTCGCGCACGCACGACTCCCAGTCGTCGGTCGTAACGACGTTCGCGCCGGGCAGGTCGGCGCGCAATCGGGCCGCGAAGGCGACGCGGCTCTCCGGGCGGCGCGAGTGGACGCGGATCTCGTCGAACGAGAAGATCGCGTTCAGCAGGCGCACGTTCCAGTACGCCGTGCCGCGCGCGCCGATGTGACCGAGCACCTTCGCGTCCGTGCGCGCCAGCGCACGCGCGCCGATCGCGGTGACGGCGCCGGTGCGCATGTCGGTGATGTCGCTCGCGTCGATCACCGCGATCGGCACGCCGGTCGCCGGATCGAACAGGTTGAGCAGCGCGAGCTCCGACGGCAGGCCGACCTCGTAGTTGCGGTAGAAGTCGCCGACGATCTTGACGCCCACCATGCCGAGCGGCCGGATGTAGCCGCGCAGGACGTTGAAGTGCCCCGAGCCGTCCTTCTCGGGCTTGAGGTGCACGCGCGGCTCGATCGTCGTCTCGCCGCGGCCCTGCGCGACAAGCCCCTGCTCGACCGCCGCCAGGATCTCGGCATCGCTCAGCGCGAGCGCCTCGATGTCGGGGTGGTTGAGGTAGCGAAGGTGGATCTCGCCCGCGCTCTGCGCCATGTCAGCGGTCCAGCATCGGCAGCTTCAGCCCTTGCTCGCGCGCGCACGCGATCGCTTCCGCGTAGCCGGCATCGGCGTGGCGCATGACGCCGGTCCCCGGATCGTTCCACAACACGCGCTCGATCCGCTTCGCCGCAGCGTCGCTGCCGTCGCAGACGATGACGACGCCGGCGTGCTGCGAGTAGCCCATGCCGACGCCGCCGCCGTGGTGCAGCGACACCCACGTCGCGCCGCTCGCGGTGTTGAGCAGCGCGTTCAGCATCGGCCAGTCGGAGACGGCGTCGCTGCCGTCCTTCATCGCTTCGGTCTCGCGGTTCGGGCTCGCGACCGAGCCGGCGTCGAGATGGTCGCGGCCGATCACGATCGGCGCCTTCAGCTCGCCCGACTTCACCATCGCGTTGAATGCGAGCCCGGCGCGGTGGCGCTCGCCGAGGCCGATCCAGCAGATCCGCGCCGGCAGTCCCTGGAAGGCGATGCGCTCGCCCGCCATGTCGAGCCAGCGGTGCAGGTGCGCGTCGTCGGGGAACAGCTCCTTCAGCTTCTGGTCGGTCTTCCTGATGTCGTCGGGGTCGCCGGAGAGCGCGACCCAGCGGAACGGCCCTTTGCCACGGCAAAAGAGCGGCCGGATGTAGGCCGGAACGAAGCCGGGGAAGGCGAACGCATCGGCGAGGCCTTGATCGAACGCGACCTGGCGGATGTTGTTGCCGTAGTCGACGACGGGGACGCCGAGCTTCTGGAAGCCGAGCATCGCCTGCACATGGTTCGCGCAGCTCTGCGCCGCCGCTGCGCGCAGCGCCGCGTGGTGCTCGGGCTCGGCCTGCGCCGCCTTCCACTGCGCGAGCGTCCAGCCGGCGGGCAGGTAGCCGTTCACCAGGTCGTGCGCCGAGGTCTGGTCGGTGACGAGATCGGGCCTCGGGCCGCCCGCCTGCGCGCGGCGCAGCAGCTCGGGAACGAGCTCGGCGGCGTTGCCGAGCAGGCCGACCGAGACCGCGCGCTTCGCTCGCGTGTGCCGCTCGATGCGCGCGAGTGCGTCGTCGAGGTCGCTCGCCTGCTCGTCGAGATAGCGCGAGCGGAGCCGGAAGTCGATGCGCGACTGCTGGCACTCGATGACGAGCGACGACGCGCCGGCGAAGCTGGCCGCGAGCGGCTGTGCGCCGCCCATCCCGCCGAGGCCCGCGGTCAGGATCCAGCGCCCCGCGAGGTCGCCGCCGTAGTGCTGCCGTCCGGCCTCGACGAAGGTCTCGTACGTGCCCTGGACGATGCCCTGGCTGCCGATGTAGATCCACGAGCCCGCGGTCATCTGGCCGTACATCATCAGGCCCTTGCGGTCGAGCTCGTGGAAGTGCTCCCAGGTCGCCCACTTCGGCACCAGGTTCGAGTTGGCGATGAGGACGCGCGGCGCATCGACCGTGGTGCGGAAGACGCCGACGGGCTTGCCGGATTGCACGAGCAGCGTCTCGTCGTCGCCGAGCCCGCGCAGCGACTTCAGGATCGCCTCGAAGCTCGGCCAGTCGCGCGCCGCCTTGCCGATGCCGCCGTAGACGACGAGCGCGTCGGGGTTCTCGGCGACTTCGGGGTCGAGGTTGTTCTGGACCATCCGGTACGCCGCTTCGATCAGCCAGTTGCGGCAGCTGAGCGTGCTGCCGCGCGGGGCGCGCACCGGACGAGGACCGACGAGGTCGGGCGAGATCGAGAGGTCGGGCATGGCAGGTTCCCGCGGGCGAACGTGCTCGACTGTAGGCCCTCTGGTCGCGCGCGCGCCCACGGCGGCGCGGCGCGGCGGTATAAGACCATCGTGCAGCCGCTCCTCGTGCGAACCGCCGACGTCCCTGCCCAGCCATGGAAGAACGGCGGCGGCGTCACGCGCGAGCTGCTCGCGCTGCCTGCCGGCGACGACTGGCGCGTGCGCGTGAGCGTCGCCGAGGTCGCAAGCGACGGCGCGTTCTCGACCTTCGTCGGCGTCGACCGCTGGTTCGCC
>DASXXO010000214.1:0-8091 GCA_036503045.1 Caldimonas sp.
CGAGTCCGGGGCGATCGAGCGCCGAAGGGTCGTACCAGCGATCGGCCTCCGGCAGGATCGAGGCGAGTCGCGGCTGCCCCGGATCGGCCGCTTCGCCGCGCGCACGCTGCACGTTGCGGGCGATCCAGAACTCCTGGAACCAGGCGATGTGGCCGAGCGTCCAGAGCGGCGGGTCGAGCTCGGCGGCGATCGCCGGAGCAAGATCCGCCGGCAGCGCGAGCGCCTCGCGGTCGCCCGCAGCCTCGAACGCGGCGGCCCAGCGCAGCGTGTGGTTGCGCGCCTCGATCAAGGCGAGGGAGAGCCGCTCCTTGCCGGCCGAGCGCAGGCTGGCGTTGTCGAGCCCGGAAGCGTCGAACTCGATCATGGCGCTGCGCCGGCCGCGCGCGCGCGACACTGGAGCGGCAGGTAGCGCGCGGCGACGCTTGTCTTGTTGAGGCCGCGCGCAGTCATCTTGCCGGGCGGATCGGCGTCGCCGCACACCCAGGAGATCGGCACGACCTTGGCGTCCTCGACGACGCCGGGGCGCAGGCTCAGCATCTTGCCGCGGACCGCGGCGTTCGCCTGGTTGCCGAAGGTGATCTGGATCGCCCCGGACTCGACCGCCACCGCGCTGATGTAGTCGTTGACGATCTCGTCGGCGACCGGCAGGCCGGCGGCGGCGTTGTCGACCGGCAGCGTTCCGCTCGCCGCCCAGGAGGCGGCGAGCGGCGCCTTGACGATGTCGGCGAGCTTGATCGACTCGACGATCCGGTCGCGGACCAGCTTCTCCGAAATCGAGGGCAATGCGATCAGCGCCAGGATCGCGATGATCGCGACGACCACCATCAGCTCGAGCAGCGAGAATCCGGCGCGGCCGGCAAGCTGCCGCGAGGACGGTCGGCTGCCGCTAGGCGGCGGACGGGCGAAGGTAGCGTTGGGCATGGCGGGCGACTGACCGGCATTCTCGCGCGGCGCCGTCCACCGCCGGGACGGGAGCTCGGGCGACATTAGTGCGCGGCCGCTTCCTACGCCGCGCCCGCCGGGCGTCGGCGTAAGGTTGCTGCTCGTGCGGCGCGCGATCAGCGCCCCGCGCTCATTTCGGAGGCAACCATGCTCAGGAACATCGCCTCACTCTCCGGCCTCGTCGCGCTCGGCATCGCCGCCGGCTTCGCCAGCCCGCCGGCGCACGGGGCCGACGCGAGCGCGACGTCGGCGCACACGACGTACCAGAAGGAGCGCGCCGACTGCGAAGCCGGGCGCACCGCCGAGGACCGCGCGACCTGCCTCAAGGAAGCCGGCGCTGCCCAGGAGGAGCGCAAGCGCAACCGGCTCGACAACAACGGATCGTTCCGCCAGAACGCGATCGAGCGCTGCAACCTGGTCCCGCCGAGGGACAGGGCCGACTGCCTCGCGCGCATCGAAGGGCCGAGCCAGCCGAACCAGACGACCAAGATCTCTGGCAGCGTCGCCGGCGGCGGCCTGATCCGCGAGACGACGACCACGATCACCGGCGAGCCGACCGTCATCGTCCCGGCCGAGGCGGCGCCGAGCGTGCCGCGCTGATCCGCCGACGACCCCGCTTTCCCCCAGCGGCGCCCATGGGCGGACCCATCCGCCCCGGCGCCGCCGCTGCTATCCTCGGTGCCCCTCGCGCCGTGGCCGCCCTGCACATCACCGACATCGAATCGGCCATCAACTGGTGGCGCGAGCGCCGGCCCTCGCCCGACGGCATCACGGCGTGCGCGGAGGTGCGCGCCCTCGCCGAGGTATACGCGCTGATGGTGTACTACCACGAGGTCGAGTGCGACGAGAGCACGATGCCGCCCGCGGCGCACGACGCCTGGCTCGCCTGGTACGCGACGACCCCCGACGCACCCTGCATCGCGATCTGCTCGACGAGCCAGGGCGACGCGGTCTGCAAGGGCTGCGGCAGGACCTTCCTCGAAGTGCAGCGCTGGACCGAGATGACGCCGGCCGAGAAGCGCGCGACCTGGCGGCGCATCACCCACGAGGGCACGGCCTGGCGCTTCAACCATTACGCCGAGCGCGGTAGCGGCGCCGACAGCGCTCTTGGCAGCAGCAGCTCGGCCGCAGCCAACGCCGCCCCCGACACCGCCGCTGCCGCGTCACCCTCGACCGCCGACACGCCGTCCGCCGCCGCGGCATGACGCGGCTCGGCCTGCGCCAGGGCGCGCGCCGCATCGCGCCGCTCGCCTGGCCGGTGTTCGTCGGCCAGGTCGCGGTGCTCGCGTTCAGCACCGTCGACACCGTGCTGGTCGCGCGCACGACGCCGACCGACCTCGCCGCGCTGGCGATCGGCGCCGCGGTCTACATCTCGGTCTTCATCGGGCTGATGGGCGTCGTCCTCGCGATCGGACCGATCGCCGGCCACCTGTTCGGCGCCGGCAAGCTGCGCGAGTGCGGCGCCGAAGTGCAACAGGCGATGTGGCTCGGCATCTTTCTGTCGCTGCCCGGCGGTCTCGTCCTGCTCTTTCCCGAGCCGTTCCTGGCGCTCGCGCGTGCGGAGCCGGCCGTCGCGGCGAAGGTGCGCGACTACCTGCACGGGCTCGCCCTGGCGTTGCCGCCGGCGCTCGTCTTCACCGCCTACCGGGGCTTCAACGTCGCGGTGTCGCGGCCGAAGGCGGTGATGGCGCTGCAGATCGGCGGGCTGGTGCTCAAGATTCCGCTCAGCGCCCTGCTCGTCTTCGGCACGGACGGAGCGCTGCCCGTTCCCGCGCTCGGCGCCGCGGGCTGCGGCATCGCGACGGCCGCCGTCATGTGGTGCCAGCTCGCTGCCGCCGTCTGGCTGTTGCGGCGCGACCGCTTCTACCGCCGCTTCGGGCTCGGCCGCGCCATGACGATCGCGCGCCCGCGGGCGGCGAGCCTGATCGCGCTGCTTCGCCTCGGCGTTCCGATCGGCCTGGCAGTGCTGGTCGAAGTGACCGGCTTCACGTTCATGGCGTTCTTCGTCGCGCGCATCGGCGCGACCACGGTCGCCGGCCACCAGATCGCCGCCAACATGGTGTCGATGATGTTCATGCTCCCGCTTGCGATCGCCAACGCGGCGAGCACGCTCGTCGCCCAGCAGGTCGGCGCCGGCGATGCGGCCGACGCGCGCCGCATCGGCTGGGCGGCGCTCGAGATCGGCGTCGCCGTCGCGGCCGCGCTCGGCGGCGCGGTCTACCTGTTGCGCGCGCAAGTCGTCGGGCTCTACACCGCCAACCCGGTGATCGTCGCCGCGGCGCTGCCGCTGCTCGCGTGGGTCGCCCTCTTCCACGTCGCCGACGCCGCGCAGACGATCGCCGCGTTCGTCCTGCGCGCTTACCGCATCGCGACGCTGCCGCTCGTCGTCTACGTGCTCGCCGTCTGGGGAATCGGCCTCGGCGGCGGCTACGTCGCCGCCTTCGACCTCGCCGGCATCAGCCCCGCCTGGATGCTCGGCGCGCGCGGCTTCTGGTCCATGGCCACGGTCGGCCTCGCGACCGCCGGCCTCGCGATGAGCACCTACCTGGCCTTCAGACTGCGCCGCGAAGCGTCGCGATCGGCCCGAGCAGGGCCCGCCCCTGCCGCGCGGAGGGACGGGTTGGGCAGAGAGCAGCGCTGAGGGAGGGAGATTCCGGCCGCTACGCGGCGGGAATCTCCATCACGAACCGACTCCCCCCACCGGGACGGGACTCGCAACGGGCACTCCCACCGTGGCGCTCCGCGATCTGCTTGACGAGCGCGAGGCCGAGGCCGATACCGCCCGCCTGCTCGGCGTGGCCGGGCAGGCGAAAGAACGGCTCGAAGATGCGCTCGCGCATCGCCTCCGGCACCCCCGGCCCGCGATCGCACACCTGCACCTCGACGGCACCTGGGCCGGGCGTCACGCGGTCGCGGGCAAGGATGACGTCGGTCTTGCCGCCGCCGTAGCGCTGCGCGTTCTCGAGCAGGTTGCGGATCGCCCGGCGCAGCAGCCGCTCGTCGCCCTGGACCACGATGCCGCTCGACGCGTCGACGTGCGCGCCGACGCGCGCTGCTTCCTCGGCAGCGACCGCGAGCAGGTCGACCTTGTCGCGGTTCAGCACGTGCTCGGTGGCACCGAGGCGGCTCGCGAGGAGGACTTCTTCGACCAGCCCGTCGAGCTCGGCGACATTGGTCGCGATCTCGGCCTTGAGCTTCTCGCGCTGCTCGGGTGTCGCCTCGTCGAGCATCGAGACCGCCATCCGCATGCGCGCCAGCGGCGAGCGCAGCTCGTGGCTCGCGTTGGCCAGGAGCGAGCGGTGCGCCTGCACGAGCGCCTCGATGCGAGCGGCGGCGACGTTGAAGCTCGTCGCCAGCGCGGCGACCTCGTCGGCGCCCGAGACCGCGACCCGATGGTCGAGCGCGCCGGCGCCGAACTGCTCGACGCCGCGCTTGAGCGCTTCGAGCCGCCGCGTGAGCCGGCGCACCACCGGGTACGCGCCGGCGGCGACGGCGATGAAGAGGACGACGAGGACGATCGCGAGGCCGGCGCTGCGCGGCAGGCCGGGTGCCAGCAACGGCCATGGCGAGGGCGGCCCGGGGCGACCCGGGCGCTCGTCGCTTGCCGCGTCGCCGCCGCCGCGCCGAGCAACGCGCATGCCCGGGCGCATCGTCCAGAGCGTGCGGCCGTCGTCGAGCCGGAACGAGAACGGCCGCACGACGCCTTCGGCGCTGCGGCGGACGAACGATTCGGAGGCGCCGATGCGCGTGCCATTCGCGTCGTCGAGCGCGATCGGGACGCGCAGGCGCTGCGACCACTCGCGCAGCGCCGAGGCCTGGACCTCGCGCGGTGCGTCGGCGCCGGGCAGCGAATGGCCGAGCAGCTCGGCCCATGCGCCGAGCCGCTCGTTCACGACCTGCTCGTTGTTGATGCGCTCCTGGTCGAGATGACGCTCGAGCACCCAGCCCGAGACGAGCGCGAACAGCAGCAGCACCACGACGACCGTGGCGTAGATGCGCAGGTACAGGCTCTTCATCGCGCGGCGGTCATGCCGCGGCGTCGTCGGCGTCCTGCTTCCTCGCGAACACGTAGCCGGCGCCGCGCACGGTGAGGACGCGGCGCGGCGCCTTCGGATCGTCCTCGATCACGGCGCGGATGCGCGAGATGTGGACGTCGATCGAACGATCGAACGCCTCGAGCGGATGGCCCTTGAGCGAATCCATGATCTGGTCGCGCGAGAGGACGCGGCCCGGGCTCTGCGCCAGGACGACGAGCAGGTCGAACTGGTGGCCGGTCAGCTCGCAGACCTTGCCGTCGAGGCGCGCGACGCGCGCGCCGAGGTCGACCTCGAGGCGGCCGAAGCGCAGCACGTCGTCGCCCGCCGCCTGCGGCGAGACGCGGCGCAACAGCGCCTTGACGCGCGCGAGCAGCTCGCGCGGCTCGAACGGCTTGGGCAGGTAGTCGTCGGCGCCGAGCTCGAGGCCGACGATGCGGTCCATCGGCTCGCCGCGCGCGGTGAGCATGAGCAGGGGCAGATGGCGCGTGCGGCTCGCGCCGCGCAGCTCGCGACAGAGGTCGAGGCCGTCGCCGTCGGGGAGCATCAGGTCGAGGACCAGCGCGTCGTAGCTGTTGCCGGCCAGCAGCTCGCGGCCGCGCGCGAGCGAGCCCGCGGTCTCGACCTCGAAGCCGGCGCGACCGAGGTAGGCGCCGACCATCGAGGCGAGGCGCGCATCGTCATCGACGAGAAGGAGGTGTTGGGTCATTCGGTGGCGGCTGTTGTCCGGCGCGAAACAAAGGATCCAGTGACTTGCGAGTTCCCGACCAGATCCTTCGCCGCGCTCGGGCCGAATCGTCGCCGACTGTACCGGCGACGATTCGATTATCGGCGCGGCGTCGATGACGGCGCCATCGAGTCGCCGCGCTGCGCGTGTTCCTGCATGCGCTTCATGCGGTCTTCCATGCGCGCCTGACGGTCGCGGATGCGCTCGCCGAGGCGGGCGCGCTGCTCGGGCGTCAGCACCCGGGCGACGTCGAGCATCGCCTGCGTCATGCGCCGGCTCATCTGGTCGTGCTGCTGCAGCATCTGCTGGCGCACTTGCTCGACCGCGGCGGGGTCCACGTTGGGCGCGGTGAACGCCTGCACCGCGCGCTGGCGCAGGCCGCGTCCGGCTTCGGCCTGGGCGCGCAGGTCGCCGGCCGCGGCGATGGCGATCTGCTTGATCTGGGCGCGTTGCGCATCGCTCGCGTTGAGGCCGTCGAGCATGTGATCGACCATCCGGCCGACGCGCTCGGGCGAGCCGCGCAACATCATGCCGCCGTCCATGCCTTCGTGCATGCCATGGTGCCCCATGCCATGGTCGCCCATGCCGGGCCAGCGCATGCCGCGTTCCATTCCGGGTTCCGCGCCGCTCGCAGGCGGAGCGGGCTGGGCCCAGCTCGAGAGGCTGATCGCCGCGAGCAGCGTCACCAGCATCGCGCCCAGCACCATCTGCGCGCGACGCGAAGCCGACTTCGCGGTCGCCACTGTCTTGCCCATCGTCTGCTCCTTCGCCGATCGGTTGCCGATGCCAGGGATGGTGGCGATCCGGCGTGAGTCCAGATTGGCCGAGGGGTAAAGATCTGTGAATCGGCGCCGTCGCGTGCGACCTCGTTGGCGCACGCGGCGCTCCGGATGCGCTTTAGCTCGTCGGGGCTTACCCGGAGCCCCGCGTCGCGCACGCTGACGCGCAGCGTGTCGCCGCCCCTGGCGGCCGAGGCGCGGGCTCAGCCGCCGCTCGACGCGGTCGGCGTCGAAGAGCTTCGCCGCGATCGACCCGCGTAGCGCCCCGTCGACGACGAGCGCGCGGCGCGAAGTCTCGTGACAGCGTTGTCGGCGGAAGCGGGCCGGAGCGCGTTCCGGTAGCGGCGCGACCGCACCCGTCCATCGGGGTTCTACCTGCGTTGTGCGCCCCCCTGCCAAGAGGGGGGGGCGGTCCGTGCCTCAAAATCAAAATTTTTCACCCCGACTTTCGTTGCCGACATCTCCGTCGGCCGGGGCACACAAACCATTGGGACGGGAACAACGTGATCGATCAACTCCGAGGCCCCCGCGCGGCCGGCGCCAGACCCCTGCACCGAATCACTCCGATTGCCGCTGCCGTGCTGGCCTGCGCGTTCGCCGGCCATGCAGCGGCGGCCGACATCCCGACCGGCAACGACGACCTGTCGATACGCTGGGACAACACCGTTCGCTTCAATTACGCGCAGCGCGTCCAGTCGCGCGACAACAAGATCGGCAATTCGGCGCTCGCCGACGAGGGCGATTACAGCTTCAACAACGGCGACGCAGTCGCCAAGCGGTTCGACCTGCTGTCCGAGTTCGATCTGATCTACAAGAAGCGCTTCGGCGGACGCGTCAGCGGCGCCGCGTGGTACGACGCAGCCTACGACGCGACCAGCCACTCGAACCCGAATCCGCCGCTGGTCAACATCCCGAGCTACATCAACCACCAGTTCAGCTCGACGACCAACCGCTTCTACGAAGGCCCGTCGGGCGAGCTGCTCGACGCGTTCGTGTTCGGCGGCGCCGACCTGGGCAACGTTCCCGTACAGGGCAAGCTCGGCCGCCACACGGTGTACTGGGGCGAGTCGCTGTTCCTCGGCGGCCACCTGCACAGCGTCTCGTATGCGCAAGCCCCGCTCGATCTGCAGAAGGGTTTCGCGACTCCCGGCAGCGAAGCGAAGGAGCTGTTCCGGCCGCTGAATCAGCTGTCGTTGCAGGGCCAGGTCACCGACGAGCTGTCGCTGGCCGGGCAATACCTGCTGCAGTGGGAAGCGGCGCGCTACCCCGAAGGCGGCACCTACCTCGGACCGGTCGATTTCGTGTTCAACGGTCCCGACCGACAGTTCCTGTCGCCGGCGCTCGGCTTTGCGAGCCGTGGCGACGCGCTCGAGCCGAGCCAGCACGGCGAGTACGGCCTGTCGGCGCGCTGGGCCCCGAAGTGGCTCGACGGCACGATGGGCTTCTACTACCGCAACTACGCCGACAAGCTGCCGCAGGTGCTGCTGACGCAAGTCGGCCCGAACGTCAGCCGCTACAACCTGATCTACGCCGACAAGATCAAGATGTACGGGTGGAGCCTGGCGAAGAACATCGCCGGCATCAGCTTCGGCGCCGAGATCTCGAAGCG
>DASXXO010000215.1:0-3068 GCA_036503045.1 Caldimonas sp.
ATCGATCGCCTCAGCGATGTCGCCGACCGGCGCGCGCGCTTCGTCAGCACGCTCGTCGCCGTGCGCACGGCCGACGATCCGGAGCCCCTGGTCGCGGTCGGCCGCTGGCACGGCCAGGTGCTCGGTGCGCCGCGCGGCACGGGCGGCTTCGGCTACGACCCGCTGTTCTCCCTTCCCGAGCTCGGCAAGACCGTCGCCGAGCTCGAGGCATCGACCAAGAACGCGCTCAGCCACCGCGCCTTGGCTGCGCGCGAGATGCTCCGGCTGCTGGGTGAGGCCTGGGATCTCGCGCCCGCGGCAGTGGGCCGCGCCACCGGGCGCTGACGGCCGATGGCGGTGCTGCCGATCGTCGCCGACCGGTCGGCGCGCCCGCACGGCGACGTAGCCGATCGCGTCGCTCGCTTCCTGCGCCCGGGCGCGCTCGCGCTCGCAGCGCTGCCGCCGCTCTCGCTCTACGTTCATCTGCCCTGGTGCCTGAAGAAGTGCCCGTACTGCGACTTCAACTCGCACGCCTGGCACGGCGGCGACGCGCTACCCGAGGCGCGCTACGGCGATGCGCTGGTGCGCGATCTCGAAGCCTCGCTGCCGTTCGTTTGGGGCCGCCGCGTGCACACGGTGTTCATCGGCGGCGGAACGCCGAGCCTGTTCGCGCCCGCGGCGATCGAGCGGCTCGTCGCCGCGATCCGGGCCCGTCTGCCGCTCGAGCCGGGCTGCGAGATCACGCTCGAGGCCAATCCCGGGACCTTCGAGCGCGAGCGCTTCCGCGCCTATGCCGAGGCGGGCGTTACGCGGCTCTCGATCGGCGTGCAGAGCTTCGACGACCGGAAACTCGCCGCGCTCGGCCGCGTCCACGACGCGGCACAGGCGCGCGCGGCGATCGCCGAGGCGAAGGCTGCGTTCGCGACGTTCAACGTCGACCTGATGTACGCGCTTCCCGGCCAAACGCTCGATGAGTGCGCCGCCGACGTCGCGGCCGCGCTCGCGTTCGAGCCGCCGCACCTGTCGATTTACCACCTGACGATCGAGCCGAACACGCTGTTCGCGCACGCGCCGCCGGCGCTTCCCGACGACGACCTTGCTGCAGCGATGCTCGACCGCATCGTCGCGCTGAGCGCTCACGCGGGTCTCGAGCGCTACGAGGTCTCCGCGTTCGCGCGGCCCGGCCATCGTGCGCGCCACAACGTGAACTACTGGGAGTTCGGCGACTACCTCGGCATCGGCGCCGGCGCGCACGGCAAGATCAGCTTCCCGCACCGCATCGTGCGGCAGGTCCGGCTGCGCGATCCCGCTGCCTACATGGCCGGTGCGGAAGGCGGCGCCGCGGTGGCATCGGAAGTCGAGGTAGCGCGCGCGGACCTGGCGTTCGAGTTCATGCTCAATGCGCTGCGCCTGAAGGAGGGCTTCGCGCTCGCCCGCTTCGGCGAGCGCACGGGCCTGCCGCTCTCGGCGATCGAGCGGCCGCTCGCCGAAGCCGAGCGGCGCGGCCTGCTCGAGCGCGACCTGCAATGGGTCCGGCCGACGCCGCTCGGCTTCGACTTCCTGAGCGACCTGCAGCAGCTGTTTCTGCCGGCGCGGAGCTGAGAGCGGCCAGGCGTTGCAAGCGCACGCCAAGGCGCGTGCATTCGCCGCATTTGAGAAGCCTCGATGAGACTTCGAGCGCCGTCGGCGGCGGGGCCGCTGCTAGACTGGCTCGAACCTACGACCGTCTTACGTGCAGCCCAAGATCGACCCGACTTTCAGCGATCACTCGGCGCTCAGCCTCGATGGCGCGCTTCAGTTGCTGCAACAGTCGGGGCACGCGCTGCCGGATCCGGGCGCCGGGCGCAACGCCTGGTTGCAGGCGGTGATCGATGGCCTGTGCGAGCTGTCGAGCCGCGATCCGCTCACGGGTCTCGCGAACCGGCGCCATTTCGAGCTCACGCTCGCCAGCGAGGTGGACCGCGTCGCGCGCGCCGGCGAGCCGGCGCTCGTGCTGATGATCGACATCGACCACTTCAAGCGCGTCAACGACGCGCACGGCCACCAGGCGGGCGACCTCGTGCTGAAGGCAATCGCGGTGGCGCTCAGCGAGTGCGTCCGGCCGATGGACACCGTCGCACGCTTCGGCGGCGAGGAGTTCGCGATGATCCTGCCCAACTGCGCGCCCTCGTACGGGCAGGCGGTCGCGGAGCGGATCCGCACCCACGTCAGCGCGCACGCGATCCCGATCGGCAACGGCGCCGAGGTCGCGGTGACGGTGTCGATCGGCGGCGCGTTCGCGCCGCAATGGGTGCGCTCGTCGGCGCTGCTCTGGGTCGATCGCGCCGACCAGCAGCTCTACCGCGCCAAGGCCGAGGGCCGCAACCGCGCCTGCCTCGAGCAGCCGATGGTCTCGCTCGTCAGCGCCGAGGAAAAGGGCCTGCTCTTCGGCACCTCGCAGCTCGTGGAGCTCGAATGAAGCCGAAGGCGGCGGCAGGCGCGACGAAGGCGAGCGTCCTCGCGGTGACGAGCGGCAAGGGTGGCGTCGGCAAGACCTTCTTCGCGGCCAACCTCGCGGCGGCGCTGGCGCGGCGCGGCGAGCGCGTCCTCGTCCTCGACGCCGACCTCGGCCTCGCCAACCTCGACGTCGTCCTGAACCTGCATCCCAAGATCACCCTGCACGACGTGTTCACAGGCAACGCGACGCTCGACGAGGCGATCCTCCCCGCGCCCGGCGGCTTTTCGGTGCTGCTCGCCGGCTCGGGGCTGGTCGAGTACTCGCGCCTCACGCCGCAGGTGCGCGAGCAGCTGGTCGAGATCATCGAGCAGCTCGCGCCGCGCTTCGACCGCATCCTGCTCGACACCGGCGCCGGCATCTCCGACGTCGTGCTGCATGCCATATCGCTCGCCGACGACGTGCTCGTCATCGCGACGCCGGAGCCGACCTCGATGACCGATGCCTATGCGACCATCAAGCTGCTTGCGATGCAGCAAGGCCGCCGCGTGATCCGCGTCGTCGTCAACCAGGTGAGCACGATCGGCGAAGGACGCAAGATCAGGAACCAGCTGCAGCTCGTCGTCGATCGCTTCGTCTGCCCGCAACTGGACGG
>DASXXO010000216.1:0-3412 GCA_036503045.1 Caldimonas sp.
CGGCGGTCAGCGAAAGTAGCGATGTCGAATGCCTTTCAATGGGCTCCAAGGCGACGGAGCCCACCAATGAACGAAGCGCGCCCGCTGGGCCCGACCACGTCGGGCCGGTGCCTCACGCTTTCTCGGCGATGACGCCGGCGAGCTTCGCGGAGAAGTCGCCGAGCGGCATCGCGCCGAGATCGTGATTGCCCCGGGCGCGCACGGAAACGGTCCCGTTCGCCTTCTCCTTGTCGCCGACGACGAGGATGTACGGGACCTTTTGCAACGAATGCTCGCGTATTTTATAGGTGATTTTCTCGTTCCGCAAATCGCTCTCTACTCTAAGTCCTTGTTTTTGCAGAGATTTGGCTACGCCCCGGGCGTAATCGGCGGAGTTTTCGGAGATGTTCAGCACGCTCGCCTGGATCGGCGCCAGCCAGGCCGGGAGCGCTCCGGCGTGATGCTCGAGGAGAATGCCGATGAAGCGCTCGAAGCTGCCGACGATCGCCCGGTGCAGCATGACCGGGAACGCCCGCCCGCTCGTCTCGGTGACGTAGTCGCCGCCCAGCCGCTCGGCGGTGTTGAAGTCGACCTGCATCGTGCCGAGCTGCCACGGCCGGCCGAGCGCGTCCTTCAGCGTGTATTCGATCTTCGGCCCGTAGAAGGCGCCGTCGCCTGGGGCAATGACGAACGCGCAGCCCGAGCGGCGCAGCGCCTCCTCGAGCGCGAACTCCGCCTTGTCCCAGAGATCGTCCGCGCCGACCCTGTTGTCGGGGCGCGTCGCGACCTTGTAGACGATGTCGGCGAAGCCGAAGTCGCGGTAGACCTGTTGCAGTTGCGCCGTGTAGGCGACGCACTCGTCGAGGATCTGGTCCTCGGTGCAGAACACGTGGCCGTCGTCCTGGGTGAAGCCGCGAATCCTCATGATCCCGTGCAGCGCGCCGCTCGGCTCGTTGCGATGGCACTGGCCGAACTCGCCGTAGCGGATCGGCAGCTCCTTGTAGCTGCGCAGGTGCGACTTGAAGATCAGCACGTGGCCGGGGCAATTCATCGGCTTGAGCGCGTACTCGCGCTTCTCCGACTCGGTCGTGAACATGTTCTCGCGGTAGTTCTGCCAGTGCCCGGTCTTCTCCCACAGGCTCTTGTCGAGGATCTGCGGGCCCTTGACTTCCTGGTAGCCGGTGTCGACGTAGACCTGGCGCATGTAGCGCTCGATCGCCTGCCAGAGCGCCCAGCCTTTCGGATGCCAGAAGACGACGCCCGGCGCGACCTCGTCGATGTGGAACAGGTCGAGCTCGCGACCGAGCTTGCGATGGTCGCGCTTCTCGGCCTCCTCGAGCATGTGCAGGTAATTCTGCAGATCCTCCTTGCTCGCCCACGCCGTGCCGTAGATGCGCTGGAGCATCTCGTTGCGATGGTCGCCGCGCCAGTACGCTCCGGCGACCTTCATCAGCTTGAAGTGCCGGAGCTTGCCGGTGCGCGGCACGTGCGGCCCGCGGCAGAGGTCCTCGAACGCGCCTTCGCGATAAAGCGAGACCTCCTCGCCGGCCGGGATCGCGCCGATGATCTCGGCCTTGTACGCCTCACCCATCGCGTTGAAATGCGCGACCGCCTCGTCGCGCGGCAGGACGCGGCGCGTGATCCGCTCGTCTTTCTTCGCGAGCTCGGCCATCTTCTCCTCGATCGCGGCGAGGTCCTCGGGCGTGAACGGGCGCTTGTACGAGAAGTCGTAATAGAAGCCGTTCTCGATCACCGGGCCGATCGTCACCTGGGCGTCGGGGAACAGCTCCTTGACCGCATAGGCGAGCAGGTGCGCCGTCGAGTGACGAATCATCTCGAGGCCGTCCGGGTCGCGATCGGTGACGATCGCAAGCCGCTCGTCGTGGTCGATCACGTAGCTCGTGTCGACCAGTCCGCTCTTCGCGCCCGTGCCGATGCGCCCGCCGAGCGCCGCCTTCGCGAGTCCCGGGCCGATCGACGCGGCGACTTCCTCGACCGTGACCGGGCCGGGGAACTCGCGGCGCGAGCCGTCGGGCAACTGAATCGAGACCATGGGAAAGACTCCAGCAAATGAAAAAGCGCGGACGGGCCGCGCTTTTCCTGGACGAACGAGACAGACGCTGAGATGCGGGGACGCGCGGCGACCTACACCCTCCGGCCGGGGGTAGTAGTTCGCGGTGTCATAACCGACATGCCTTTCTCGCTCTTGTGGGGTGCTGTCCCCGCATTGTAACGGAGCGGGGTCAGAAGGGCAGGATCGAGACGTTCGCCGTCCGCTCGATGAACCACAGGGTCGCGATCGCGATCGCGATCGACGAGCCTGCGACCACGATCGCCCGCCGATAGCCGCGCCAGTGACGCAGCGTGAAGAGCGCGGTCGTCGCCAACACGACGATGAGCAATTGACCGACCTCGATGCCGAGGTTGAACTGCAGCAGCGCCCACGCGAAGTCGGCGCGCGGCAGGTTCAGCTCGGCGAGCACGCTCGCGAAGCCGAAGCCGTGGATCAGGCCGAAGAAGAAGGCGACGACGACCCGGCGCACCGGAAAGATCGGCAGCACGTTGTCGAGCGCGGCGAGGATGATGGTGACGGCGATCGCCGGCTCGATGAAGGCCGGGGTGAGCGAAACGAGCTTCAGCGCGGCGAGCGCGAGCGTGATCGAGTGCGCGACCGTGAACGCGGTGACGATGCCGGCCACCGGCCAGACCGCCTGCGCGAGCCGCGCGACCGGCTGCCATCCTGCCGGTGTTCGCCGCACCACCGAAGGCAGCAGCAGGCAGAGCAGGAAGAGCACGTGGTCGTAGCCGGTCAGGATGTGGCGCACGCCTTCGGCGAGGAACTGCCAGCGTCGGCGCTCCGGCCCGGCACCACGTTCGCCGGGGCGTGCCGCCGACGCCGCATCGCTCGCCCCGGCGTCGGCGCCTTGGGCGGCCGCCGACAACGTCGAGCCCGGGATCAGCACCGCGAGGACGACCTCCTGGCCGGGCCGCTGCACCTTGGCGATGCCGCGGTGAGTGGGATCGACCTCCGCAAAAAGGCCATAGCTGATCCGCGGCGGCGACGCCAGCGTGCACGACGCGCGCAGCAGGAGCACCGCGTAGGCGCCGTCGTTGCGGCGTTCGAGCGCGCGTCCGACCGGGGCGAGCGCGCAGCCCTCGATCGCCAGCCGCGGCAGCGCATACGCCTCGATGCGCGGCCATGCGGCACGCACTTCGCCCCAGGTGAGCTTGCCGTCGGCGTCGCTGTCGAGGTCGAGCGCGACGTCGAGGTCGCGCAGCGCAATGTCCCAGCGCACGTCGAGCCGGCCCGGCGCGGCGGTGATCTGCAGGTACGAGTCGCTCGCCTTGTGCGCTGCCGCGAGCCCGGCGGCGAGCGCGAGCGCGAGCGCGACCGCTGCGCGCGCGCCGGCGCGCCACGTCGGAAGCGGCTGCT
>DASXXO010000217.1:0-4443 GCA_036503045.1 Caldimonas sp.
ATCGGCGAAGTGCTGCTCGTCAACTACCAGAACGAATGGCAGCCGTACGGCATCGACGGGCTGCCCTTCCTCGCCGACAGCTACGCCGAGTCGATGAAGCTCTACAAGGCTTCCAGGCCCGCGCTCGAGAAGAAGCTCGGCGAGCAGGGAATCATGCTGCTCTACACGGTGCCGTGGCCGCCGCAGGGCATCTATGTCAACAAGCCGATCAACTCGGCGGCCGACCTGAAGGGCGTCAAGTGGCGCGCCTACAGCCCGGCGACCGCACGCGTCGCCGAACTGGTCGGCGCGCAGCCGGTCACGGTGCAAGCGGCCGAGCTGTCGCAGGCGATGGCGACCGGCGTCATCGAGAGCTACATGTCGTCCGGGTCGACCGGCTACGACAGCAAGACCTACGAGCACATCAAATACTGGTACGACACCCAGGCGTGGCTGCCGAAGAACGCAGTGCTCGTCAACAAGGCCGCGTTCGACGCGCTCGACAAGCAGACGCAGGCGGCCGTCCTGAAGGCCGGCGCCGATGCCGAGACGCGCGGCTGGGCACTCTCGCAGAGGAAGAACGGCGAGTACATCGAGCTGCTGAAGAAGAACGGCATGCAGATCCTGCCGCCCTCGCCGCAGCTCAAGGCCGACATGAAGAAGGTCGGCGACACGATGCTGAAGGAATGGCTCGACAAGGCCGGTCCCGAAGGGCAGGCGATCGTCGACGCCTATCGCAAGATGTAGGCGCGGGCCGCCATGCCCGCACTCCACGCGCCCGCGCGCGGCCAGCTCGGCCGCGCGCTCGATCGGCTGTACGACGCGAGTGCCGCCCTCGGTGGGGTCGCCATGGTGCTGCTGCTGGTGCTCGTGCTGCTCTCGATCGTCTCGCGCCAGATCGGCTTCAACGTCGCCGGAATCGACGCCTACGCCGGCTACATGATGGCCGCGGCGGGCTTCCTCGCGCTGGCGCATACGCTCAAGCGCGGCGAGCACATCCGCGTCACGCTCGTCCTCGGCGCGCTGCACGGCAGTGCGCGCCGTGCCCTGGAGATCTGGGCGCTCGCCGCGGCATCGCTCCTTGCGATCCTGTTCGCTGGGTACAGCTGCCGGCTCGCCTGGCAATCGCACGTGTTCCACGACATCTCGACCAGCAACGACGCGACCCCGCTCTGGCTGCCGCAGCTTTCGATGGCGCTCGGCACGGTCGTGCTGGCGATCGCCCTCGTCGACGAGCTGGTTCTCGAGATCCGCGGCCGGCGCGTCGTCCCGGTGAGCGAAGAGGCGAGCCGCAATGAGTGACGCTGCGGTCACGGCGCTCCTGATCGGCTCGCTCTTTCTGATCCTCGCGAGCGGCGTCTGGATCGGCCTGACGCTCTCGGGCGTCGCCTGGATCGGCATGCAGCTGTTCAGCTCGCGCCCGGCCGGCGACGCGATGGCGGTGACGATCTGGGGCTCGGCGTCGAGCTGGACCCTCACGGCGCTGCCGCTATTCATCTGGATGGGCGAGATCCTGTTTCGCACCCGTCTCAGCCAGGACATGTTCCGCGGCCTCGCGCCGTGGATGCAGCGCCTGCCCGGCAGGCTCCTGCACACCAACGTCGTCGGCTGCGCGATCTTCGCCGCCGTCTCGGGATCGAGCGCCGCGACCTGTGCGACGATCGGCAAGATGAGCCTGCCCGAGCTGGCCCGGCGCGGCTATCCCGACATGATGTCGGTCGGCTCGCTCGCCGGCGCCGGAACGCTCGGCCTGCTGATTCCGCCGTCGATCATCATGATCGTCTACGGCGTGATGGCCGACGTGTCGATCTCGCGCCTGTTCATCGCCGGCGTCATCCCGGGCATCGTGCTGGCCGGCATCTTCTCGCTCTACATCGCCGCCTGGTCGCTGAAGAACGCGCACCTCATCCCGCCGCCCGATCCGCCGCTCACTTTCGCCGAGAAGCTGCGCGAATCGAAAAGCCTGATCCCGGTCGTGCTCCTGATCGTCGCCGTCCTCGGCTCGATCTACGCCGGCATCGCGACCGCGACCGAGGCAGCCGCGCTCGGCGTGTTCGGCTCGCTCGTCATCTCCGCCGCGCAGGGCTCGATGAACTGGCCGACCTTCAAGGAGTCGCTGCTCGGCGGAACGCGCCTGTATTGCATGATCGCGCTGATCCTCGCCGGCGCGGCGTTCCTCACGCTCAGCATGGGCTACATCGGCCTGCCGCGCCATCTTGCCGAATGGATCGCCACACTGGGCTTGTCGAAGTTCGCGCTGATCCTGGCGCTGACCGCGTTCTACGGCATCCTCGGGTGCTTTCTCGACGGCATCTCGATGGTCGTCCTGACGATGGGCGTGATCATGCCGACCGTGCAGAAGGCGGGAATCGATCCGCTCTGGTTCGGCATCTTCATCGTCATCGTCGTCGAGATGGCGCAGGTCACCCCGCCGGTCGGCTTCAACCTGTTCGTGCTGCAGGGAATGACCAAGCGTGAGATCAGCACGATCGCGCGCGCCGCATTCCCGTTCTTCCTGCTGATGGTGCTGATGGTCGTGCTGCTCTACGCCTTCCCGCAGCTCGTCACCTTCCTGCCCGAGCAGATGCAGCGTTAGCGTTCAGCGCAGGATGACGAACGCGGTGACCGCGAGCACGATCGCCGCGAGCACCCAGTCGAAGGCCGTGACCGGGACGCGCTCCGGGACCGCAACGAGCGGCGGCGCTCCCGGCACGCGCGCCTGCAGTTGCGCCTCGAACGCCCGGAAGAAGTCGTCCGTGATCTTGGTCGCGGTCGCATCGATCAGGCGCGAGCCGATCTGCGCCATCTTGCCGCCGACGGTCGCGCGTGCCGTGTAGGCGAGCCTGGTCGATGCTGCGTCGAGGCGCGTGAGCGCGACGTCGGCCGAGCCGCGCCCGAAGCCGGCGACGCCGCCCTGGCCGTCGAAGTTGATCGTGTAGCGCGTCGGCGGCTCGACGTTGGTGAGCTTCAGGTTGCCCTTGAAGCGCGCGCTGACGGGGCCGATCTTCAGCGCGACGACGGCGACAAATGCATCGTCGGCGACCTTCTCGAGCGACTCGCAGCCGGCGACGCACGCCTTCAGCGTCTCGGGGTCGTTGAGCGCAGCCCAGGTCTCGTCGACCGTCGCCGGAATGGTTCGTTCGCCGGTCAGCTCCATCGTTCGATTCTCCTATCGCCGCGCCGCCGGCGCCGCATGCAGGACCACGGCGAGGTCGGCCAGGCTCGCCAGGTTGTGGACCGGCAGGAAGCGGTCGACGTTGGGCAGCAGCGCGCGCACGCCGCCGGCGCGCGGCTCGAAACGCTCGTAGCGCAGCAGCGGGTTGAGCCAGACGATCTGGCGCGCGAACAGGCGCAGCTGCTGCGCGGCGCGCGTCAGCTCGCCGTGCTCGTCGCGGTCGAGCCCGTCGGTGACGAGGAGCAGCGCCGCGTTCGCGCCGAGGAGCCGCCGCGCCCAGTGCCGGTTGAAGTCGTCGAGGCACGACGCGATCCGCGTCCCGCCCTTCCAGTCCTGCACCTGCGCGCTCGCCAGCGCGAGCGCGAGGTCGGGGTCGCGGTGGCGCAGCGCCCGCGTGATGTTGGTGAGGCGCGTGCCGAAGGTCAGCGTGTGCACCTTGAGATAGCGCCGCGTCAGGCCGTGGACGTAGTGCAGCATGAGCCGTGCATAGCGGTCCATCGAACCCGAGACGTCGAGCAGGACGACGATGGTCGGCAGCTCGCTCCTCGGATGGCTGAAGCGCGGCACGAGCGTCTGCGGCTGGCGCGCCATCGCCAGCATGGTCGCGCGCAGGTCGATCCGGCCGCGCGCGCTCGCCGCGTGGCGGCGTCGCTGCACCGTCGCGAACGGCAGCGGAACTTCCTCGGCGAGCTTCTTGGCGAGCTCGAACTCGGCCGCGGTCATCGACTCGAAGTCGACGCTCTGCAGCCGCTCGCGGTCGGAGAACGCGAAGCTCGCCTCGAACTCGACTTCCTGCTCGGGCGCCGCCGGGCGCGCACGATCGTCGCGCGGCGCCGCCGCGAGCGCGTCGGCGAGGCGGTGCGAGCGCTGCTTCGTCGCACGGTCGCCCCGCCCGCTGATCTTCGGCAGCAGCTCGGCCATGAACCGCTCGAGCAGCTTCGGGTCGCGCCAGAACGCCGCGAACGCGTCGTCGAACAGCGCCTGCTGCTCGTGGCGGTCGAGCATGACCGACGACAGCGCGGCATGGACGTCGTCGCGCCGTCGCAGTCCCACCGCCTCGAGCGCCTCGAGCGCCGCGAGGACGCGGTCCGGCCCGAC
The DNA here is from genome assembly GCA_036503045.1 of Caldimonas sp. Lineage (GTDB taxonomy): Bacteria > Pseudomonadota > Gammaproteobacteria > Burkholderiales > Burkholderiaceae_C > Schlegelella_A. Next base: position 4,253 of record DASXXO010000217.1, read on the forward strand.
CGGAATGCCTGCGCTCCTCAGGACGCGCGCGAAGTGGACGACGTTCTCAGCGAGCATCGGCGCGCAAGGCCTCGGCCTCGGGGCCCGCGCCGCGCGCCGTCGCCTGCAGCTCGGCGAGCAGCTTGGTCATGTCGCCGCCCTGCAGCTTGGCGATGTCGTCGCGGTGCTTGAGAAGCACGCCGAGCGTGTCG
>DASXXO010000218.1:0-2076 GCA_036503045.1 Caldimonas sp.
AGCTCGTCGCGGGCGGGCTCGTCGCGGCGATGGTGCGCGAGCTTGCGATGCAGGCCGAGTGCATTCGCGTCGCGGGCCCCCCGTCGGCACCGGTCTGGCAGCTGCGCGTCGAACGCGAGAACCTGCGCGCGCCCGCCTTGCGCGATCGCCTGCAGGCGGCGGCGAGCGAAGCGCGCGGGCAGCCGGTCCGGATCGAGATCGAGGCCGGCCCGGCAGGGGACACTCCGGCGGCGCGCGCCGCCGCCGAGCGCGATCGGCGGCAGGCCGAGGCCGAGCGCGCGATCGAGCAGGATCCGCTCGTGCGCGCCCTGATGGCGCAGTACAAGACCGCACGCATCGTCCCGGGGTCGGTCAAGCCGCAGCCGGGGTCGGCGCTGTGAGCCCGGCGCATCGGCGCGTGGGACGTTCAAAGGAGCAGACGACATGATGAAAGGCCAACTGGCCGGCCTGATGAAGCAGGCGCAGGCGATGCAGGAGAACCTCAAGAGGGCGCAGGACGAGCTGGCGACGATCGAGGTCGAGGGCCAGTCGGGCGCGGGCCTCGTGAAGGTGACGATGACCTGCAAGCACGACGTCAAGCGGATCGCGATCGACCCGAGCCTGCTCGCCGACGACAAGGACATGCTCGAGGACCTGGTCGCCGCCGCGTTCAACGACGGCGTGCGCCGCGCAGAGGAAGTGAGCCAGGAAAAGATGGGCAAGCTGACCGCCGGAATGCCGCTGCCGCCGGGCATGAAGCTGCCGTTCTGAGGTCCGCAAGCTGGCCGCCGAACCCTCGCTCGAAGGCCTCGTCGAGGCCTTGCGGCGCCTGCCCGGCGTTGGCGTCAAGTCGGCGCAGAGGATGGCCTGGCACCTGCTGCAGCACGACCGCGAAGGCGCGCTACGAATCGCCGGTGCGCTCACGGACGCCGTGGCGCGGATCCGCCACTGCGCGCGCTGCCATACCTTCACGCAGGCCGAGGTGTGCAGCATCTGCCTCGACCCGTCGCGTGACGTGCGCCAGCTCGCGGTCGTCGAGACGCCGGCCGACCAGGCGGCGCTCGAGCGCACCGGCAGCTATCGCGGCCTCTACTTCGTCCTGATGGGTCGGCTCAGCCCGCTCGACGGCGTGGGCCCCTCGGAGATCGGCGCGCGCCAGCTGCTCGAGCGCGCCAGCGACGGCCGGGTCGAGGAGGTCATCATCGCCACCAACTTCACCGCCGAGGGCGAGGCGACCGCGCACGTCCTCGGCGAAGCGCTCGCATCGCGCGGAATCCGCGTGACGCGGCTCGCGCGCGGCGTTCCGGTCGGCAGCGAGCTTGAGTACGTCGACCTCGGGACGATCGCCCACGCCTTCGTCGACCGGCGCTGATGCGCGCCGGGTGCTGTGCTCAGTTACCCGCGACGCTGACGCGCTTGCCGTGCGCCTGCTTGCTCGACTCGCTGCTTTTTGTCGCCGTCCCGGCGCGGTGCGTGCTGTGCGCGACGCGCGTGCCGTGCTCGGTGGCCGCGAATCGCGTCCGTGCCGGTGCCGCGCCGCCGCGTCCCCTCGCGCTGACGTAGACGACGACGGTCTGGCCGGGCGCGAACTTCGCCTCGGTGCCGACCGTGTTCCATTGCGCCACCTGGCTCGTGCTCACGTGATAGCGGCGCGCGATCGAGTCGACGCTATCGTGCTTGCCGGCGCGCAGCGACAGCTTGCGCAGCGCTGCTGCCTCGGGCGCGAGCACCATGGTCGCGTTGTCGGCGACCGTGCTCGAGACGTCGGCGATCGCGACCGCGGTGTTCTGGCGCGGAACGAGCAGCGTCGAGCCGGCGCGGATCACCACGCGCGGCGGGATCCGGTTGACCTCGCGCAGGACGCCCTCGTCCATTCGGGTTGCGCGTGCCGCCTCCGCCGGCTTCATGTTGCGCGGCGCGATCCACGTCGTCCAGCTCGTCAGCGGCCCGCGGTAGAGCGGCAGCTCGCGAACGAAGCGGTTGGCGTTGTCGTAGGGAAGCAGGATCTGCGGAGTGCCAGCGGCCAGGATGACCGGCCGGTTCATCTGCGGATTGAGGAACTGGAACTCCTCGGTCTCCATGCCCGCAAGCTCGACT
>DASXXO010000219.1:0-2482 GCA_036503045.1 Caldimonas sp.
CGCCTCGCTAGAGGAGCGGCGCGAGGGCGCGCTCGGCCGCGTCGAGACTGCTCGCGCTGCGCTCGGCCCAGCTCTTCAGCTGGTCGGGGCCGATCTTGCCGATGTTGAAGTAGGTCGCCTCGGGGTGCGCGAAGTAGAAGCCGGCGACGCTCGCCGCCGGCAGCATCGCCAGGCTCTCGGTCAGCGACATGCCGATCTCCTCGGCACCGAGCGCGCGGAACAGATCGCGCTTGACGGTGTGGTCCGGACAGGCAGGATAGCCCGGCGCGGGCCGGATGCCGCGGTAGCGCTCGGCGACGAGGCCGGCGACGTCGAGCGACTCGTCCGGCGCGTAGCCCCAGAAGTCGGTGCGAACGCGCCGGTGGAGCGCTTCGGCGAACGCCTCGGCGAGCCGGTCGGCGAGCGCCTTCAGCATGATCGCGCTGTAGTCGTCGAGGTCGGCGGCGAACTGCCGCTCCTTCTTGTCGGCGCCGATGCCGGCGGTGACGGCGAACAGGCCGATGTAGTCGTCCTTGCCCGAGCCCTTCGGAGCGATGAAGTCGGCAAGGCAGCGGCTAGCCCGCTTGACGCCGTCGACTACCGGCCGCTCAGTCTGTATGCGCAGGCCGTGCCATGTGAACAGAACCTCGCGCCGCGACGCGTCGCGGTAGATCTCGATGTCGTCGTCGCCGACGGTTGCCGCCGGATAGAGGCCGACGACGCCGTTCGCGCGCAGCCAGCGGCCTTCGATCACGCGCCGCAGCATCCGCTTGCCGTCGGAGAGGAGCCGCCGCGCCGACTCGCCGACGATCTCGTCGTTGAGGATCGCCGGGTACGGGCCCGCAAGCTCCCAGGTCTGGAAGAACGGCCCCCAGTCGATCACCTCGGCGATCTCGGCGAGGTCCTGGTTCTTCAGCACGCGGCGTCCGATGAACTTCGGTGCCGGCGGCGCGTAGCTGTCCCAGTCGATCGGCGTCTTGTTGGCGCGCGCCTCGGCAAGCGAGACGAGCGGCGTCGCCTTCTTGCTCGCATGGTGCGCCCGCACGCGCTCGTAGTCGGCCTCCAGGTCGGCGACGAACGCCGCCGCGCGCTGGTCGGAGAGCAGGTCGCGGCAGACGCCGACCGAGCGGCTCGCATCGGGAACGTAGACGACCGGGCCGTCGTAGTGCGGCGCGATCTTCACTGCGGTGTGGACGCGGCTCGTCGTCGCGCCGCCGATCAGGAGGGGGATCTTGGCGACGCGGAAGAACTCGTCGCGCTGCATCTCGGCCGCGACGTGCTGCATCTCCTCGAGGCTCGGCGTGATCAGCCCCGACAGCCCGATGATGTCGGCGCCCTCGACCTTCGCCTTGGCGAGGATGTCCTGGCACGGGACCATCACGCCCATGTTGACGACCTCGAAGTTGTTGCACTGGAGGACGACGGTGACGATGTTCTTGCCGATGTCGTGGACGTCGCCCTTGACGGTGGCGATGACGATCTTGCCTTTCGCCTTCGCCTCGCCGCCGCCCTCGACGAGCGCGACTTTCTCGGCCTCGATGTAGGGCAGCAGGTGGGCGACCGCCTGCTTCATCACGCGCGCCGACTTCACCACCTGCGGCAGGAACATCTTGCCCTGGCCGAAAAGGTCGCCGACGATGTTCATGCCGGCCATGAGCGGGCCTTCGATCACGTGCAGCGGCCGGCCGCCCCTCGCCTTCACCACCTGCCACGCGGCCTCGGTGTCTTCGACGATGAAGTCGGTGATGCCGTGGACGAGCGCGTGCGAGAGCTTCTCGTCGATCGTCTTCGGCTGTTCGGGCGTGCCACGCCAGGCGAGACGCGCCGAGTCGTCGCGCGCCGCGCCCTTGGCGCGCTCGGCGATCTCGACCAGCCGCTCGCCGGCGTCCTTCCTGCGGTTGAGGACGACGTCCTCGACGCGCTCGCGCAGCTCGGGGTCGAGGTCGTCGTAGACGCCGACCATGCCGGCGTTGACGATGCCCATGTCCATGCCCGCCTTGATCGCGTGGTACAGGAACACGGTGTGAATCGCCTCGCGCACCGGGTCGTTGCCGCGGAACGAGAAGCTCACGTTCGAGACGCCGCCCGAGACCTTCGCGCCGGGCAGGCTCTGCTTGATCCAGCGGGTCGCCTCGATGAAGTCGACGGCGTAGTTGTCGTGCTCCTCGATCCCGGTCGCGATGGCGAAGATGTTCGGGTCGAAGATGATGTCCTCGGGCGGGAAGCCGACCTCTTCGACCAGGATCCGGTACGCGCGCGCGGAGATCTCGGTCTTGCGCTTGAAGCTGTCGGCCTGCCCCTGCTCGTCGAACGCCATCACGACCGCGGCCGCGCCGTAGCGGCGTACGAGGGTGGCGTGATGACGAAACGCCTCCTCGCCCTCCTTCAGCGAGATCGAGTTGACGATCCCCTTGCACTGGATGCACTGCAGGCCGGCCTCGATCACCTCCCACTTCGAGCTATCGATCATGATCGGCACGCGCGCGATCTCGGGCTCGCCGGC
>DASXXO010000220.1:0-6253 GCA_036503045.1 Caldimonas sp.
GCGCGAGGGGATCGCGCACGACGGAACTCACCTCTATCCGGCGTTCCCGTACGACCATTTCACGCACGCGACCGACGACGACCTGCACGCCCTCTATGCGTACCTGATGACGCGCGACCCGGTGCGGGCGCCGAACCGGGCAAACGACCTCCGTTTTCCGTTCGGCATCCGAGCCCTGGTCGCCGTCTGGAACATGCTCTATCTCCGCAACACCGCTTTCCGTGCGGAGCCTTCGCGCAGCGCCGAGTGGAACCGCGGGGCTTATCTCGTGCAATCGCTCGGCCACTGCGGCAGCTGCCACTCGCCTCGCAACGCGCTCGGCGCCGAGAAGACAGGCGCCGAGCTGGCCGGCGGCGAGGCCCAGGGCTGGTACGCGCCGGCCCTGAACGACGCATCGCCCTCACCGCTGCCCTGGACCGTCGAGCATCTCCGCGCCTATCTGCGCACGGGAATCGCTCGCGACCACGCCATCGCCGGCGGCCCGATGCAGGAAGTCGTCGGCAATCTCGCGCACGCCTCCGACGACGACGTCCACGCCATCGCGGTCTACATCGAGTCGACCATGGGCCCGGTCACCGGCGAACGTGAAGCGCGCGCCAGCGCCGCTCTGCGGCGCGCGGCGCAAGGGCCGGTCGCGAACGTGAGCGTGGAGGACCAGCGGCTCGGCACGAGCGGCGGCACCGCCAGCGCAAGCGCCGCTCCGGCGCAACTCGGCGCCACGGTCTACGACGACGCCTGCGCGGCTTGCCACGACGTCGGCCGCACCGAGTCCTCGAACGGGGCGCTGCGCCTGGCGCTCGCCGTGGCGGTCTACGATCCCGACCCGCGCAGCCTGCTCCGCGTCGTCCGCGGCGGCATCGCGCCGCTTCCCGGGCAAACCGGCCGCTGGATGCCGGCGTTCGGGTCTACTCTCAGCGACGAGCAGCTCGTCGCTCTCCTCGCCTACCTGCGTGCGGCCGCGGCCGAGGCGCCGCCCTGGCCCGATCTGCCGAAGGCGGTGCGCGAAACGAAAGCAAGCCCTTGATCACGCTCAACATCAACGGCAGCGCACGCCAGGTCGATGCCGACCCGGCCACGCCGCTGCTGTACGTCCTTCGCGACGAGCTTCGGCTCGACGGCGCCAAGTTCGGCTGCGGGCTCGGCCAGTGCGGTGCCTGCACGGTGATGATCGATGGCGCGGCGGCGTTCTCCTGCCTGATCCCGATCTCCCTCGTGCAGCGGCGTCCGGTGAGGACCGTCGAGGGACTCGGCACGATCGACAATCCCGGCGTCGTCCAGCAGGCGTTCATCGACGAGCAGGCGGCGCAGTGCGGCTACTGCATCGCCGGCATGATCATGCGGGCGCAGGCGCTGCTCGAACGCAAGCCCGACCCGAGCGACGCCGAGATTCGCCGCGAGATGGCGCCGAACCTCTGTCGCTGCGGCACGCACATGCGCATCCTGCGCGCGGTTCGTCGTGCCAGCGACATGATGCGCGGCAAGTCGGTCGACCATCCGGTCGCTTCACGATGAGCCTGGATCGTCGTTCGTTCCTCGCTGGCGGCGGAGGTCTGGTCGTCGCCTTCGCGATCGGGCCCAAGGCCGTCGCCCAAGGCGGGTCGCAAGCTGCGCGCGCAGCCGATCTGCCCGGCAGCCTGAGCAAGCAACCGTTGCTCGACGGCTGGATCCGCATCGCCGCTGACGGCAGCGTCACCGTCTTCACCGGCAAAGCAGAACTCGGTCAGGGCATCAAGACGGCGCTGATCCAGGTAGCCGCGGAAGAGCTCGTGGTCGCGCCGGATCGCATCGTTCTCGTCACCGCCGACACCGAACGAACCGCCAACGAGGGTTACACCTCGGGCAGCCATTCGATGCAGGACAGCGGCACCGCGATCCGCCATGCCGCCGCCCAGGCGCGCACGATCCTCGTCGGCCTCGCCGCGGAGCGGCTCGGCGTCGCCGCCGCCGGCCTGCACGTCGGCAACGGCGTGATCGCGGGTGACGGCGGCCACGCCGTCACCTACGCCGAGCTCGTCGCCGCCAATCCGCTCCACGTCGAAGCCGCGCCCGCGAGCACGCTGCGCGAGCCGGCCCGGCACACCGTCGTCGGCAGGTCGATGCGGCGGGTCGACATCCCGGCCAAGGTCACGGGCGGCTCCGCCTACGTGCAGGATCTGCGCCTCGACGGCATGGTGCACGGTCGGGTCGTCCGTTCGCCAGCGCGCGCGGCGGCCCTCGTCGGTCTCGACGTCGACCCGGTGAGAAAGCTGCCGGGCGTGATCGAGATCGTTCACGACGGGCGCTTTCTAGGCGTCGTCTGCGAACGCGAATACCAGGCGGTGGTCGCCCGCCGCGCGCTGGCGCGCGCAACGAGGTGGGACGAGCGGGCAAGCCTGCCGGCGCCGGCAACGCTGTACCGGACACTGCGCTCGGCGCGCTCGCAGGACTTCGTGATCCTCCAGCGCGGCGACAGCGAGTCCGCGCGCAGTGGCGGCAAGACCATGGCTGCGAGCTATCAGCGGCCGTACCAGATGCACGGCTCGATCGGCCCGTCGTGCGCAGTGGCCCGCTTCGCCGACGGCCGCTACGTCGTCTGGACCCACAGCCAGGGCGTCTACCCACTACGCAACGCGCTCGCCGAGCTGCTTCGCACGACGCCGGACAAGGTGCGCTGCATCCACGTCGAGGGCTCGGGGTGCTACGGTCACAACGGCGCCGACGATGTCGCTGGCGACGCGGTGCTGCTCGCTCGCGCAGTTCCCGGTCGCGCGGTGCGCGTGCAATGGATGCGCGAGGACGAGCACGGGTGCGAGCCGTACGGGCCGCCGATGGTGGTCGACCTGCAAGCCGCCCTGGACCCCGCCGGCGCGATCGTCGCCTGGCAGCACGAGGTCTGGAGCAACACGCATTCGACCCGGCCGGGAGCCGCCGGCGACCTGCTCGCGGGCAGCGAGCTCGCGGCGCCGTTCGCGGCGACGCCGCCCAAGCCGCTGCCCCAGCCCGAAGGCGGCGGCGACCGCAACGCGATTCCGCTCTACGCGCTACCGAACGCCCGCGTCATCCACCACTTCCTGCCGGACATGCCGCTGCGCGTCTCGGCGTTGCGTTCGCTCGGTGCCTACATGAACGTGTTCGCGATCGAGAGCTTCATCGACGAGCTCGCGCGCGCTGCCAACATCGATCCGCTCGACTTTCGGTTGCGCAACCTCGCCGACGCGCGCGCGCAGCACGTGGTGAGAACCGCGGCCGAACGCTTCGGCTGGGCGGCATGGCAGCGTCAGGTCGGGCGCGGTCGAGGTCTCGCCTTCGCTCGCTACAAGAACCTCGGTGCCTACGCCGCGATCGCGATGGAGGTCGAGGTGCATCGCGACACCGGGGCGGTTCGCATCGTCAGGGCAGTCGCGGCGAGCGACAGCGGCGAGGCCGTCAATCCCGACGGCATCGCCAACCAGATCGAAGGCGGGATCGTCCAGGCTTCGAGCTGGACGCTCGCCGAGCAGGTCTCGTTCGACGACGTGCGCGTCACCAGCCTCGACTGGGGCGGCTATCCGATCCTGCGCTTTCCGCAGGTGCCCGAGCGCATCGAGGTCGTCGTCATCGACCGGCCGGGCCAGCCGTTCCTCGGCACCGGCGAGGCTGCGCAGGGACCGGCCGCGGCAGCGATTGCCAACGCGCTCGCCGACGCGACCGGCAAGCGCTTTCGCGAGCTGCCGTTCACGCCCGACAAGGTTCGCGCGGCGGTGCTCGTCTGAAATCAGCGCGGGGTCACCGCTTCGCGTTCGGGAAGAACAGCTGCTCGTCGTTGATCTTGTAGGAGGCGATCGTCGCCTGCCCTTCGGGCGAGAGCACCCAATCGGCGAACGCCTGCGCGAGCTGCACCTTGACGTGCGGATGCTTCGCCGGATTGACGACGATCACGCCGTACTGGTTGAAGAGGCGCCGATCGCCCTCGACGAGGACGACGAGGGTGCCGCGGTTCTTGAAGCTGAGCCACGTGCCCCGGTCGGTGAGCACGTAGGCATCGAGCGAGGAAGCGATGTTGAGCGCCGGCCCCATGCCGCAGCCGCACTCCTTGTAGCTTGCGACCTTCGCGGCGGGCGCGTCGATGCCGGCGGCCTGCCAGTAGCGCAACTCGGCGGCGTGCGTGCCGCTCTTGTCGCCGCGCGAGACGAACGCGCTCTTCGACGCAGCGAGCTTGGTCAGCGCGGCGACGATGTCGCGCCCCTTCAACGCCGCCGGGTCGCTCGCCGGGCCGACGAGGACGAAGTCGTTGTACATCACGTCGGCGCGCGGCAGGCCGAAGCCGTCGGCGACGAACTTCTCCTCGGCGGCGCGGTCGTGGACGAACAGGATGTCGGCGTCGCCGCGCCGGCCGATGTCGATCGCCTGCCCGGTGCCGACGGCGACGACGCGCACCGCGATGCCGGCCGCCTTGGTGAACGCCGGCAGCAGGTGCGCGAACAGGCCCGACTGCTCGGTGCTCGTCGTCGACGCCATGACGATGCTGCGCTCCTGGGCGACGCCGCGCGCCGGAAGCGCAGTGGCCGCAACGACGACGAGCGTGGCGAGGGCCGCGACGATGCGGCGACGGTTGGCGACAGAATGCAACTGAATCTGCCTTTCGAGGTCGGCGCGGATCAGCGATCCGCGAGGGGGAGCGCGCGGACGATGATCGCGCAAAGGTTGCGCACATGCCGCGGACCGGGCCTGCGGTCGGCGAGCGCGCGCAGGGCAAGCGGACCTTCGCGGGCGTCGAGCGGCCGCCCGTCCTGCGCGGTGATGACCAGAATCTGCTCGGCGGCGTCGCTGTTGAAAAGCTCGCCCCAGCTGAAGACGGCGCGGTAGCCGTCGGTGGCGACAGCGTCGAACACCCAGCTGCGCTGGTCGCGTCGCTCGGTGGGACCCCCGCCGGCTGCGCCGATCAAGACGCCCAGCGGCACGCCGGCGTAGACGACCGACTGCTCGGTCGCCACCGCCGAGGCGCCGGAGCCCGACGCGACGCTGCGGCGCTGCGTCAGCTGGCGCTCGCCGAGGGCGGTGACCGCGCGCAGGTCGAGACGCACCGGCGGCTGCGCGCCGATGCGCAGCGTGAGCACCGTGTCGGCGGATGCCGACGGATCGGCCGGACACGACGCCACGGCGCGGCACGGCAGCGCGAGAACCACGAGCGCGCCGGCCACGAGCAACGCGGTCGAGCGCCGGCATGCGCGGGTCGTGCGTCGAAGTCTATCGGCCATGCCGCTGGTCGTTGGTGTAACGTGTCCGCGACCCCTCCCAACCCCAGAGCCATGACAGCCTCGACCCGGCGAGCCGCCGCTTCCCGACCGGTCGCGCGCTTCCGCCTGCGCGTCACCGCCGACGACGTGATCTTTGTCGGTCCGGGCAAGATCGCGCTGCTCGAGGCGATCCGCGAGACGCGCTCGATCACGGCGGCGGCGAGGTCGCTCGGCATGTCGTACCGACGCGCCTGGATTCTGGTCGACGAGATGAACCGTGCGCTCGCGAGCGCCGTGGTCGCGTCGGCGACCGGCGGCGAGCGAGGCGGCGGCAGCACGCTCACGCCGCTCGGCGACGAGATCGTGGCCATCTACCGTCGCATCGAAGCGACCGCCACGCGCGCGTGCTCCAGCGACATCGACCGGCTGCTCGAGCTCGCCGCGCATCACCCTAGCGGCGCACGCCGACAATCACGCTCGACGCCTTGAAGACGGCCATCACCGGCACGCCCGGCGCGAGCCCCATCGCACGCGCGCTCGCTTGGGTGACGATCGCGACGACGCGCAACCCGGCCGTGTCGATCGCGACCTCCGTGTTGACGGCGCCCTGCTGCACGCTCGCGACCGTTCCGGCGAGCTGATTGCGCGCCGAGAGCAGAGCCGTCTCCGGGTCGGCGAAGACGACGATCGACGACGCCTTGACGAGCGCGAACGCGGCGACGCCGACCGCGAGGCCGAGCCGCACCGCGCTCTCGTGCGTGACGGTGGCGACGATCCGCTGGCCGTCGCCGACGGCCAGCTCGATCACGTCGTGGACTGCGCCGGGAGCGATTGCGCTCACCGTGCCGACGAACTGGTTGCGGGCGCTCGATCTCATGGCGTGCTCCTCGAGAAAGTTTGCCGACGGCGCCGGCGCGCGGCCGCCTTCGATGTGGACGACATCTTCGGCGAATGCCTCGACGTCGGCCGCGACAAAGAGGCCGCCGGCGCCGGTCGTCGCCTGCCGGTCGCTGTCGGCTCCATTTTCAAGCCGCACCGGGGCAGTCGCGCGCGACGAG
>DASXXO010000221.1:0-4527 GCA_036503045.1 Caldimonas sp.
TGTGCAGGTCGGTTGCCGCTTGCGTCAGGCCGGAGCTCCCGCCGATCGCCGGGTGGTCATCGCGCGCCGGAACACGAAGAGCGCCGCGCTGCCGAGGAACGCGGTCGCCGCGGCCATCCACAGCGCCGCCTTGCCGCCCGACGCGTCGTACAGGGCCCCGGCGAGCGTCGGCAGGACCGCGCAGCCGAGGTAGTAGACGGTGTAGAAGACGCCCATTCCCGCGCCTCGGCTCTCGGGGCGGAGGAACTCGCCCGGCGCCGACACCAGCGCCGCCGCCGGGATGCCGCCGAGCAGGCCGCCAAGCACGAGCCAGGGCAGCGGCGCGCTGCCCGCGGCGATGAACAGCAAGGTCGCGCACCACGCGACGATCGTGGCGTGGCAGAGCCGCTCGGGCCGCGCACTGCGCTCGAGCAGGAAGCCGCCGGCCTGCACGCTGACGACGAACAACACCGTGTTGAGGGCGACGAGAGTGCCTGCCCGCGCGATGCCGAAGCCATTGCCGACCAGAAACGAGGGCAGGAACGACAGCACGATCTGGTACGCCGCGTTGTAGAGCAGCCAGGGCAGCGAGCCGATCGCGAGCAGCGACCACTCCCGGCGCGTCAGCACGCCGATGCCGGTCGCGGCGGGCGGGACAGCAGTGGAGCCGGCGACCGCCGCCGGCGGACGGTAGAGCGTCGCTACGACGGCGAGACCGATCGTCGCGAACAGCGCCGACGACGCGACGCCCCGGCGCCACCCCGCGAGCTCTGCGAGCGGCCCGATCACCGCGAGCGAGATGCCGATGCCGATCGGCCACGAATTGATCAGCACCGACATCGCGAGCAGTCGCTCGCGCCCCGCGAACAGGTCGGTGACCATCTTCGTCATCAGCACGTTCAGGATCACTGCGCCGATGCCGCTCGTGAAGCGCGCCGCGTTCGCGGCTGCGAACGAGCTGGCGACGGCGAGCCATGCGCCGCCGATGCCCATGAGCGCGAGGCCCACGAGCACGAGCCGCTTGTCGCCGAAGCGCCGCCCGAGCAGGCCGCCGGGAAGCGCGAAGGCGACGCCGGGCAGGAGGTAGAGGCCGATCAGCCAGCCGAGCTGCGTCTTGTCGAGGCCGAGGCCTTCGCTGATCAGCGGCGCGACCGCGGCGACCGACTGGAACTGGAACCCCATCGCGGCGCGGGCCAGCGTCAGCGCAGCGAGACAGCGCCAGCTCGGGCTCATCGCTTCACGCTACCAAAGAACGGGCCTCTCGCGATCGCCTTCGCCAGCTTCGAAGCGGTGTACTTCGCGGGCGTGCGTCCGGTCGACAGGGACCCGAAGCGCTCTGTCGAGAAGAACCGCTCCTAGGGCACCGCGACGCTCACGCGCAGGAAGGTCGCCGGAATCGTCGTGTGGTCGGCGCGGCCGCTCTTGTTCTGGCTCGAGAAGAGCGCATCGAGCTCGCCCTTCAGCGCCTCGGCGCGGCCGTTCTTGCCGGCGGCATCGAACGCGTTCATCGTCGGGCCGTAGTACAGCCTGAACGCGTCGACGAACTGCGCCGGCGTGCCGTCGACATCGAAGGTGAAGGTCTCGCGCGCGAACGAGACCCTGTCGCGCGGAACGCCGGCCGCCTCGAAACGCTCGAGCACGTGGCTCTCGACGCCCCAGGTCATCGGGCTGACGAAGCCTTCGGGCGGCGGCGCCGAATACGCCGAGCTGGTCTTCAGGATCTGCGCGACGAGCGTCGGATCGTTCGGGATCCAGTTGCCCATCACGATTCGGCCGCCGTGCCTGGTGACGCGCACCATCTCCTTGGCGACCTCGAACGGCTTGGGTGCGAACATCGCTCCGAACACGGTGACGACGAGGTCGAAGCTGCGGTCGGCGAGGTCGCGCAGCTCGCAGGCGTCGCCCTCCTGGAATCTGATGTTCGCAAGCCCCGCTTCGCGCGCCCGCCGGTTGCCGGCCTCGACGAGGTTGCGCGCGATGTCGACGCCGAGTACGTCGGCGCCGCGCTTGGCCTCGGGCAGCGCGGTGGTGCCGTCGCCGCAGCCGAGGTCGAGCACCTTCAGGCCGCGGCCGATGCCGAGCGACGCGACGAAGGCGTCGCCGCTGGCGCGCATGGATTCGGCGATGCGCGTGAAGTCGCCCTTTTCCCAGAGGGCCTGGTTCGGATTCATCAATGTCTCCTCGATCGCAAAGAGGGCCGACGCTAGCAAAGGTCGCTCCGGGCGACAAACCCTCCTGTCGATGATGCGACGGGTAGGTTGAACCCGGGATGTCACGGCGGCCCGGCAGCGCTACGCTGCTGCGTCATCCTCACACTGCCCAGGAGTCTCGATGCAACGCACTGCCCTCACGGCCGCCGCGCTGGTGCTGTCCGCGGTCTGCGCCGCTCCCACCCCCGCCCTGGCCGCGCCACCGACCGTCGAGATGACGTGGATGTCGATCGCCAACTGGTACTTCAAGATCGGCGACAAGCGGATCGTGATGGACGGCTACATCACGCGCGTCCCCGAGAGCCTGTTCGTCGCGTCGTCGGTGTTCCCGAAGGACATGTACACCTACACGAAGGGGCCGTACGGCGTCGACGTGCCGGCGATCACACGCGTCAGGAACGCGATGCTCGGCACCGACAAGCTCGACCTGCTGCTCGCCGGCCACGCCCACTGGGACCACAGCTGGGACACGCCAGCGTGGTCGCGCATGACCGGCGCGCCGATGATCGGCAGCCTCTCGGCGTGCCTGCAGGCGAATGCGCAGGGCGTGACGGGCGAAGGCTGCCGCATCGTCAGCGGCGGCGAGCATTTCGACCTCGGCGGCGGCGTGACGATGCGCGTCGTGCGCTGGAACCACAGCGGCGACAGCACCAACCCGATCCAGCACTTCGCGCGCGAGCTGTACCGGCCGCCGGTGCCGGATCCGGCGACCGGTGGGCTGCGCGCCGGTGTCGGCGAGGACTATCCGAACGGCGGCGGCAACCGCGCGTTCCTCTTCACCGTCGATTCGCCCGAGGGCAAGCTCTCGTTTTTCGTCAACAACTCGGCGAGCGCGTTCGACCTCGACAAGGACGTCGTCGTCGACGGCATCAGCTACGGCTCGCCGCTCGGCAACCTCGCGGCGGCGATGAAGGACGCCGGCCTGACCCGAGTCGACGCCTGGATCGCGACCGGCGGCGAGCCGGTTGCGCGGATGGTGGTGCCGGTGATCCGTCCGAAGGTCTACTTGCCGAACCACTGGGACGGACTCTTCAATCCGTTCTGGCCCGGCCTGCCTTACCCGTTCAAGGACGACGCGCTGCGCACCTACCTCGACGCGCAGAAGATTCCGCTCATCGCGCAAACGCAGTACTTCGACAAGTTCGTCCTGACGCCGGGCGGCATCGCGCGCGACCCGAACCACGCGGTCAAGAGCGCCCTCGGCTTCGCCGACGCGCAGCGCTTCAGCCGCGCGCTGCTCGACGCCGTCGACGAAGTCGGGTCAACCAGCGTCGGCGACGACTGTGGCGAAGGCTTCGCGCCGCCGAGCCCGTGGGCGAAGGCATTCGCGCTGCTCGAGCGGCGGGGCGCCGTGCGCGGCGCTTCGCGCTGACGCTGACCGCGCGCGGCCTCAGGGCTGCGCGTGATCGCGAGGGAGTCGTCGCGCCGCAGCTCAATGCATCAGCAAGACCTGCGGCTGCAGCAGATCGCGGCCGACCATCGCGCGCGCATAGAGGTAGTTCTCACGGGCGAGCTCGCTGAGCTCGTCGAGGTTCACCTGGCCCCGCGCGTTGCAGGGGAAGGCAAAGCCGCAGCGATGGGGCGACAGGCTGCGGTAGCGGAGTTCGAAGCGCGCCTCATCGATGCGCGATGCGCTGCTGGTGTTCATGGTGTTCTCTTCTGTTGGAAGCGAAGCGAGGTCGCCTGACTTTCCTCGGCACCTGACATGCCAGGTCCGCCCCTCTTCTCCGCTTGACGCTGCGAAAGCGGCAGAGGCCGACGCAGGAGCAGCGTCATTTCTGACCCGGCTTCGGCTTGCGTTCGCCACCGTGTTCATCCGGGGACCGTCGTCTGTCGTGACCATGGCCGCAGGCTGGAGCACGCCGGTAAGCGCGCCATGTCAGTCAGGTATCGGCGCGTTACGAATTTGAAATCGCCGCCGACCAACGAGACCTTTCGGCGCAGGCCGAACCGTACCCGGCGGGTGCTGGCTATATTGCGTCGTTGGCGCGCGTCCGCGCCGCTCGCCCCTTCCACTCCACCGGAGGTGCCATGACCCGCACGGTCCAAGCCAAGCGCGCTGCCTTCCGCGCTCTGCACGCCGACGGCTGCTTCGTGCTGCCCAACCCCTGGGACGTCGGCAGCGCACTGATGCTGCAGGGCCTCGGGTTCAAAGCCCTCGCGAGCACGAGCTCGGGCTTCGCATGGTCGACCGGCCAGGCCGACGGAACGAGCACGCGCGAGGCCGTGCTCGCACACCTGCGCACGCTTAGCGCCGCGACCGATCTCCCCGTCAACGCCGACTTCGAGAGCGGCTATGCGCTCAACGCGGACGGCGTCCGCGAGAGCGTGCGCATGG
>DASXXO010000222.1:0-7596 GCA_036503045.1 Caldimonas sp.
ACTTCCGCGAGGAGGACGCCGACGAGCTCGCCCCGGCGCTGAAGCTCCTGCGCACGCGCCACCTGGTGCTGCTCGCGAGCCTGCGCGAGCGCGCGCTGCGCGAGCTTGCCGAGCAGCCGCTCGCGGTCGAGCGCGACGCGATCGAGGTCGCCGGCGCGCACCTGTTCGCGCAGGCGCGCGACGACGCGTTCCGCCGCGTCGCCGCGCGCGACGCCTACCTCCTCGACGTCGAGCCCGAGCAGGTCGCGGTCGAGCTCGTGAACCGCTATCGCGCGGTCAAGCGGGCACAGCTGCTCTGACAGTCGCCCTCGACGGTCTTGCTGCGGTCGTCGCAGGGCGAGCGTCGAGTGCGCCACGTGGGCCCGGCATGCGTTCGGACGCCGCCGCCGCCCCGGCGCTCCGACCGCCGCGTGACACGGTGGTGATCCTCGGTGCAGGCGATGCCCGCTGGCTCGTCTAACCGTCTCGATACCGCTCGCGCACGAACGCGAGCAGGCTTGCGTCGTCCGACGCGCCGTGGCCCGCCTCGACAGCGGCAGCGAACGTCGCTGCCGCGACGCCGCCGAGGCGTGGCGGCGCGCCCTCGGCTGCCGCCATCTCCATCGCCAGCGCGCTGTCCTTGGCGAGCAGCGTCGTGTGCGCACGGGGCGCGAAGTCGCCAGCGATCGCGCGCCGCATGCGGTCGCTGGCGATCCAGCTCTGGCCGCTCGAACGCTCGATCACGTCGAGCATGCGTGCCGGGTCGAGACCGACGCGCTCGGCAAGCGCGATCGCCTCCGCGGCGCCGGCCAGGTTGACCGCCGCGAGCAGGTTGTTGACGAGCTTGGCGCGCGCGCCGTCGCCCGGCCGCTCGCCGATGCGAAAGACCGGATCGGCGAGTGCGTCGAGCAGCTCGCGATGGCGCTCGAACGCCGCGTCGGCGCAGGCGACCATCAGGCTCATCGTTCCGGCGCGCGCGCGTCCCGGGCCACCCGACATCGGTGCATCGATGGCGTCGATCGAGAGCTTCGCGAGCCGGGCGGCGATCGCCCCGGTGCGCGCCGGAGCGATCGTCGGGCAGAGCAGGACGCAAGCGCCCGCGCGCGAGGACGCGGCGGCGCCGTCGGCGCCGAACAGGACCGCTTCGCTCTGCGCCGCGTCGACGACCGCGATCACGACGGCACCGCAGCGCGCCGCCAGCGCGCCAGGCGTCGCCGCGATCCGTGCCCCGGCATCAAGCGCGAGCGCCTCGCGTGCCGGATCGATGTCGCGCACGTGCACCTCGCGGCCGAGATCGCGCAGGCGCAACGCCATCGCCAGGCCCATGTTGCCGACGCCGACCACTCCCACCGCTTGCGCACGCATGCTCAGCCGCGCGGATGGTGGCGCGCGTGCAGCTGCTTCAGCCGTTCGCGTGCGACGTGGGTGTAGATCGTCGTCGTCGAAATGTCGGCGTGGCCGAGCAGCATCTGCACGGTGCGCAGGTCGGCGCCGTGGTTGAGCAGGTGGGTCGCGAACGCGTGGCGCACGGTGTGCGGCGAGAGCGGCACGGCGATGCCGGCGCGCCGGGCGTGCGCCTTCAGCAGCTTCCAGAACATCTGGCGCGTCATCGGCCCGCCGCGCGCCGTAACGAACACGGCTTCGCTCGCTTGCCCCGCGAGGATCGCCGCGCGCCCCTCGCGCAGGTAGCGCTCGAGCCAGCGCAGTGCCTCCTCGCCGAACGGGACGAGCCGCTCCTTGGTTCCCTTGCCGGTCACGTGCAGCGTGCTGTCGGAGAAGCCGACGTGCACCGTCTTCAGCGAGACCAGCTCGCTCACGCGCAGGCCGCTCGCATAGAGCAGCTCGAGCATCGCACGATCGCGCAAGCCGAGCGGCATCTCCACGTCGGGCGCGGCGAGCAAGGCCTCGACCTGCGCCTCGCTGAGGCTCTTCGGGACGCGCAGCGGCTGGCGCGCCGAGTCGAGCTTGAGCGTCGGGTCGGCGTCACGCATCCGCTCGCGCACCGCCCAGCGGAAGAAGCGCTTGAAGACGGTGAGGCGACGGTTCGCCGTCGTTGCCGCGCTGCCGGGGTGGCGCGCCAGCGCGTAGCGGCGCAGGTCGCTCTCGCTAGCGTCGAGCAGGGCACGCCCGTCCTCGCGATCGAGCCAGGCAGCGAGCAGCGAGAGGTCGCGCCGGTAGGCGGCGAGGGTGTTGGCGGCGAGGCCCTCCTCGATCCAGAGCGCGTCGACGAAACGGTCGATCGACGCGTTGCTCGCGGCCGCGGCGCTCACTCGAGCTTCAGCTTCTGCGCCGCGACGACCTTCTTGTAGACCTCCAACTCGGCGGCGATCTGGGCCGCGAACTGCTCCGGCGTGTTGCCGATGATGATCGAGCCGGTCTCCTCGATGCGCTGCTTCACCACCGGGTCGTCGAGCGACTTCTTGACCGCGTCGTGGACCTTGTCGACGACCTCCTTCGGCAATCCCTTCGGCCCGTAGATCCCGTAGTACGCCGGCCGGTTGACCGGCTCGAGGCCGACCTCCTTGAAGGTCGGGATGTCGGGCAGCACGGCGAGTCGCTGCGGCGCGGCGACGACGATCGCGACCAGGCGTCCGGCCTTGATGAAGGGCAGCGCCGACGGCAGGTTGTCGAAGATGATCGGCACCTGCCCGCCGACGACGTCGTTGAGCGCCGGGCCTGAGCCGCGGTACGGGATGTGCGTGATGAATGTCCCCGAGAGGTTCTTGAACAGCTCGGTCTGCAGGTGGTTGATTCCGCCCGTCCCCGAGCTCGCGTACGAGTACTTGCCGGGGTTGTTCTTCAGCTCGGCCAGAAAGCTGTTGTAGTCCTTGGCGGGGAAGCTCGGATTCACGGCAATGACGTTGGGCGTCGCCGCGATGTTGATGATCGGCGTGAAATCGGTGAGCGGGTCGTACGGGATATTCGGATTGATCGCCGGGTTGGCGGCCGTCGTCGAGACGGTCGCCATGCCGAGCGTGTAGCCGTCGGGCGTGGCGCGCGCGACCTCGGTCGCGCCGACCGAGCCGCCGCCGCCCGCCTTGTTGTCGACGATCATCGTCTGGCCGAGCTCGCTGCCGATCTTCTGCGAGACGACGCGGGCGATGATGTCGGTCGTCCCGCCGGGTGCGAACGGAACGACGAGGCGCACCGACTTCGACGGGTACGACTGCGCCCATGCGCCGCCGACGGACGCGGCGGCGGTCGCGGCAGCGGCGCTGGCGAGAAGGGTTCGGCGGTGCAGCATCGCTCGGGTCTCCGGGGAACAAAGGCGAAGCGAGTCTAGGCGAAGGCGAGCGCGCGACGTCGGCCGGAAACCCCGCCGGCGAACACTGTCAACGATGCGCGGCCCGCTCCCGTTCGTGCCCTGCCCACGCGGCCAGGAACGCGAGCGTCACCGCCGATGCGTTGCGCTCGGCGAGCCCGCTCGCAAACAGCGCGCCGACGTCGGCGTTGAAGGTCTCGGCACCGGCGAGATCGCTGAGGCTGCGAAAGCCGATGAAGGGAACGCCGTTCGCGCGCGCCACGTGGGCGACCGCAGCGGTCTCCATGTCGACGCTCTGGGCGCCGAGCTGCTCGAACAGGTAGCGGCGGTAAGCAGGGTCGGCGAGGAAGGCGGTGCCCGAGACGCCGCGTCCGCCGACGATGAGCGTCGGCTGGCCGCCGACGCAGAGCTTCGGGTCGACGCTTCCTCCCGCGTTCGCCTTCGGGCCGCAGCGCGCCAGCGGCGGCGCGAGGGTGCGCGCGACGGCGAGCATCTCCGGGTCGACGCGATAGTCGAAGACGAATTCACCCTCGGGCCTGCTTGCCGACACGACCTTGTTCTCGCGCATGAAGAGGCCGCTGGCGCTCGCGCCCGGCGCCACGTAGGGCGGCACTGCGCGACCCTCGGGCCGCGCCAGCGCAAGGCCGAGGCACTTCAACTCGCCCGGCGCGCCGCACGGCGCCGGCGGCGTGGCGTCGTGGCTCCAGTACACCTCCATCGGCATCGTCCACGACTCGGGAACGAGCACGTCGCCGACGTGGCGCGACGGGTCGATGCCGCCGGCGATTCCGCTCATCACGAGCCGCTCGACGCGGAAGTGGTCGAGCAGCCGCTGCGTCGTCATCGCCGCGTTGACCATGCTGACGCCGCTGAGGACGATGACGACCGGGTTGCCGCGCAGGACGCCGGTCGTGAAGCGGTTGCCGCCGATCGACCAGCTGCGCGGCGCGCGCGTCTCGGCAACCAGGATCTCCGCTTCGGCGCCGAACGCCGAGACGATGCCGATCCGCGGCGTGCATTCGCTCAGGCAGCGCGGCGCTGCGCGCTCGGAGGGCGGCGCCGCATCCGCTGCTGCGGACGCGAACGACGCGGCGGCGAGCACTGCCACCGCGAGGACGCCGCGCCGGTGCAGCCCGGCGCGCGTGCCCGGTGCGCCTGCGATCGCGCGACTGCCCTGGACGCTCATGCCGGCAGCGCCGTCCTGGGCGCGCGCTCGCCCTGGCGCAGCGCCCAGTCGATGTGCTCGCGCACCAGCTCGCTCGCGCTCTGGCGCCGCGCCGAGAGCGCCTGCGCGATCTCGGCGTCCCCGGTCGCGGCGAGCGCGTTGCCGAGCGCGACCGCGAGGTTGCGCTGCCAGCGCTCGAAGCCGATGCGCCGGATCGCGCTGCCTTCGGTCATGCGCAGGAAGGTGTCGTCGTCCCAGGCCCAGAGGGCGAGCAGCGCGGGCGCATCGAGCGCCGGGCGGACGTCGAAGTCGGCGAGCGGGCTCGCGGTCGCGAACTTGTTCCAGGGGCAGACGAGCTGGCAGTCGTCGCAGCCGTAGACGCGGTTGCCGATCGCGGCGCGGAATTCCACCGGAATCGCGCCCTTCGACTCGATCGTCAGGTACGAGATGCAGCGGCGCGCGTCGAGCGCGTACGGCGCGACGATCGCCTGCGTCGGGCAGACGTCGATGCAGGCGCTGCAGCTGCCGCAGTGCGCGCCGACCGCGGGGGTTTCGGGCAAGGCGAGGTCGACGAAGATCTCGCCGAGGAAGAACATCGAGCCGCCTTCGCGGTCGAGGGCGAGCGTGTGCTTGCCGCGCCAGCCGATGCCGCTCCTGGACGCGAGCTCGACCTCGAGCACCGGCGCGGAATCGGTGAAGACGCGGTGGCCGAACGGGCCGACCGCCTCGGCGAGCCGGTCGGCGAGCTGGCGCAGGCGCTGGCGCAGCACCTTGTGGTAGTCGCGGCCGCGCGCGTAGAGCGAGACCGTCGCCGCGGTCGGCTCGCCGAGCCGGCGCCACTCGACCTCCTGCCAGCCCGGCTCGGTCGTGCGCGCCAGGTAGTCGAGCCTCGCCGTGATCACGCTCAGGGTGCCGGCGACGAGCTCGGCCGGGCGCGCGCGCTTCATGCCGTGGGCCGCCATGTACTCCATTTCGCCGTGAAAGCCGTTCTCGATCCATGCGGCGAGGCGGGGCTCTGCCGAGCAAAGATCGATCCCGGCGACGCCGATCTGGGAAAATCCGAGCGCGCGTCCCCACGACCGCAGCTGCTCGAGCAAGGTCGCGCCGTCGAGAGGAAGAGGTTGGCCCATTGGTGTCGTCGCCGCCGTCGATTCTAGAAACGCGTTTCGCCGCCTGGCCCGACGAGGCCGCATGCGCCGCGACGGCCGGGAGCATCGCCGCCCATGATGCGCTGCACGACGCGTTCATCGAGCTGCACGGCCCGCTCGGCGCGGGCAAGACGACCTTCGCGCGCCACCTGCTGCACGGGCTCGGCGTCGCCGGGGCGATCAGGAGCCCGACCTACACGCTGATGGAGCCGTACCGCGCCGGCGCCGACGCGGGCGGCTTCGAGATCGCCCATTGCGACTTCTACCGCTTCGACGATCCCGCCGAATGGGAGGACGCGGGATTCCGCGACGTCTTCGCGGGACCGGGGCTGAAGCTCGTCGAGTGGCCCGAGAAAGCCGCCGGGCTCCTGCCCCCGTGCGACCTGCGGGTCTCAATCACGCCGCACGACGGCGGCGAAGCGCGCGCGGCGTGCTTCGAGGCCTTGAGCGAACTCGGCCGGGAGCTGCTGCCGTGATCTCGAGGCGGCGCGCCGTCGCCCGCATGGGCTCGCTCGTGCTGCTGCTCGGCGCACGCGAGATCGCATGGGGCGCGACGATCGTCGCCGTGCGCGTCTGGCCGGCCGACGAGTACACGCGCGTGACGATCGAATCGGACAGCGCCCTCAGCGCGCGCCATTTCCTTGCCAGCGCGCCGAGCCGCCTCGTGATCGACGTCGACGGCCTCGAGCTCAGCCCGCAGCTGCGCGAGCTGGTCGGCAAGGTGCGCGCCGACGACCCGTACATCGCCGGCGTGCGCGTCGGCCAGAACCAGCCGCGCGTGGTCCGCCTCGTGATCGATCTGAAGCAGGAGGTCGCACCCGAGCTGTTCGCACTCGCCCCGGTCGCGGCGTACCAGCATCGGCTCGTCTTCGATCTCCATCCAGTGCAGGAGCGCGATCCGCTCCTCGAGCTGATCCGCGACAAGGAGCAGGCCGAGCAACAGGCCGCGCAGGCGGTGCAGGACGCGCTCGGCGAGTTCATCGGCCGGGTCGGCGCTGCGTCGGGCGCCGCATCGGCGCCGAGTGCGACCATCGCCGGCGGCGCGCTCTCGCCTGCGCCGCCTGCTCCGCTCGCCGCCTCGGCGCCGCCCGGCGCGCGCGTGCCGGCGCCGCTGGCGAATCCGCGCGACCCCGCGGCGGCGCTGCCGCCGCAGCTCGCGCAGGCCAAGATCGATCGCCTGGTCGTCGTCGCCGTCGATCCCGGCCACGGCGGCGAGGACCCGGGTGCCACCGGGCCGAGCGGGTTGCACGAGAAGGACGTCGTCCTCGCGATCGCGTTGCAGTTGCGCGACCGCATCAACGTCAATCCCGGCATGCGAGCGATGCTGACGCGCGATGCCGATTTCTTCGTGCCGCTGCACGAGCGGGTCAAGAAGGCGCGCCGCGTGCAGGCCGATCTGTTCGTCTCGATCCACGCCGATGCGTTTATGAACCCCGATGCGCGCGGCGCATCGGTGTTCGCGCTCAGCGAGCATGGTGCGACGAGCAGCGCGGCGCGCTGGATGGCCAACCGCGAGAACGCGTCCGACCTGGTCGGCGGCGCGAACCTGCACGCCAAGGACGAGACAGTGCTGCGCACGCTGCTCGACATGAGCACGACGGCGCAGATCAAGGACAGCCTGAAGCTCGGCGACGAAGTGCTCGGCCAGATCGGCAGGGTCGGCAAGCTCCACAAGGGAAGCGTCGAGCAGGCGAGCTTCGCGGTGCTGAAGGCGCCCGACATCCCGTCGATCCTGGTCGAGTCGGCGTTCATCTCCAATCCGGGCGAGGAGACGAAGCTGCGCGATCCGCAGTACCGCACCCAGCTCGTCGAGGCGCTGGCGATCGGGATCCAGCGCTACTTCGCGCGCAACCCGCCGCTGGCGCGATCGCGCCAGCTCTAGCTTGCTTGCGCGCGAGTCATCCCGAGCGCAAGCGAGGGATCTCGATGGCCGCGTCGTTCGAGGTCCTTCGCTGCGCTCAGAATGGCGACGCTGAGGAGGATCCATGCTGCACCCCGACGCCCGCGCCCTGCTCGAACTCATCGCCGAGCGCAACCTTCCG
>DASXXO010000223.1:0-3838 GCA_036503045.1 Caldimonas sp.
GACGGCGATGCGTTGCGGCATCGCGTTCGCGAAATCGAACTGCGCCATCCGGTCGGCGAGCTCGCGCGTCGCCGCAACGTGCAGCAGCATGACCGCGAGCACCACCGCGACCCAGGCGAGACCGCGCCGCACGCGCTCCCGGCGCGGGCGCCCGCACGTCGCGATCAGCCTGCGATCCATGCCTCGTAGCGGCGACGCGCTTCCGCGTCGGCCTTTTCTGCCGGCTTGAGCTGGACCGCGCCGGCCTCGGCGCCGGCGAGCGCGCTCGACGACAGCGCGAGCGTCAGCAGGCGCTGGTCACGGCCGACGACGATCGGTGTCTCGCCTTCGGCGGCGAGCACGCGCAGCGCGTCGTCGAGTCGGCGCACGCGCCAGCCGCCGACCGCGATCAGCTCGTCGCCGGGCGCCAGGCCGGCACGCTCCGCGGCGCCGTCGCGCAAGACGTGCGTCACCTTGATGCCGGTGAGCGCGCTCTCGTTGACGCGGACGCCCAGGCGCTGCGCCATCGTCGCCGGCTGCGTCTCAACCTCGATCGCGAAGCGCTCGAGCAGCCCGGCAAGCGGCAGCTCGGCCGTGCCGTGCACCCACTCGTCGAGCTCACGCCGGAACGTCCGGCCGCCGACCACTTCCAGCGCGGCGGCGATGTCGGCCTCGTCGATCGGCCCGCCCGCGCTCTTCTGCCAGAGCAGCCGCATGACGTCGTCGAGCGAGCCGTTGCCGGCGCTGCGCAGCGTCAGGTCGAGCGCGAGCGCGACCAGCGAGCCCTTGGCGTAGTAGCTGATCGTCGCGTTGGGCGTGTTCTCGTCGGCGCGGTAGTACTTGACCCAGGCATCGAAGCTCGCCGCGGCGACGCTCTGGACGGTGCGGCCGGGCGCGCCCTGGACCGCGCCGATCGTCGTCGCCACGAGCTTCAGGTAGCGCTGCGCGTCGATCAGGCCGCTGCGCAGCACCAGCAGGTCGTCGTAGTACGAGGTGAAGCCTTCGAAGAACCAGAGCAGCTCGGTGTAGTTCTCGCGCGCGTAATCGAGCGATGCGAACTCGCGCGGCCTCAGCCGCTTGACGTTCCACGCATGGAAGTACTCGTGCGCGATCAGGCCGAGAACGCCGACGTAGCCATCGCCCGTCTCGGGCCTGCTGCCCGTCTTGCCGGGGTCGACGAAGCTCCGCCGCGGGAGGTCCCGTCGCGCCGCGACGAGGGCGGTGCTGGAGCGATGCTCGAGGCCGCCACGGCCGTCCTCGAGCGCGTTGAGGAGAAAGAGGTACCGGTCGAAGGGCGCCCGGCCGCTGCCGTGCCAGAAGCGGATTGCGGTCGCGCAGATGCGCTCGGTGTCGGCGACGAGCCGGTCGCCGTCGAAGTCGGGCAACGCCCCGGCGACGACGAGCTCGTGCGGAACGCCTTCGGCGTCGAAGCGCGCGCGCCAGAGACGGCCGAGCTCGACCGGATGATCGACCAGTGCGTCGTAGTCCGGAGCGGCGAACGCCTGCGCGCCCGTGCCGGCCTCGCACTCGAGGCTCGTCGCGACGTCCCATCCTGCGGGCAAGCCGGTGATCGCGAGCGCGTGCTCTTCACCTTCGCGTCCCTCGACGCGCAGGCACACGCCGGTGCCGTTGAAAAAGCCCCGCGCCGAGTCGAGGTATGCCGCGCGCACCGAGGTGTCGAACGCGTAGACCTGATAGCGCACGACGAGCGTTCCCGATCCGGCGCACTGCGCGACCCAGGTCGCCTTGTCGAGCTGGCGCAGCGGCACCGCGGCGCCGTCCTGCTCGGCAGCGAGCGCGAACAGGTGGCGCGCGAACTCGCGCACCAGGTAGCTGCCGGGAATCCAGACCGGCAGGCTCAGGCGCTGCGCGGTAGCGGGTCGGTCGACCGAGAGCTCGATCGAGAACGTGTGGCGATGGGTCGCGGCGACATCGATGGCATAGCGGATCATGCGTCGATTGTCACCGCCGGCACGAGGGCGCGATCGTCAGGCAAGATGGCGACCTTCCCGGATGGCGTGGTTTGCGACGGGCGCTGAAGCGCGCTCGAGGCGACTGCGCCGACTCCGCGCAGCAAGGAGCTTCATGAGCACGACCTCTCCTCCCGGCGCGTTCATCCGCCCGACCCGATTCGGCTCCGCCGAATGGGATGCGCGCGTCCGGCTCGCCGCCGCCTACCGCATCTTCGACCACCTCGGCTGGACCGAGCTGATCTACAACCACATCTCGCTGCGCGTCCCCGGCGAGGACGCGCGCTACCTGATCAACCCGTTCGGCCTGCACTACTCGGAGGTCAGCGCGTCGAACCTGGTCAAGGTCGATCTCGCGGGCGAGATCGTCGGCCACTCCGACTGGCCGATCAATCCCGCGGGCATCACCTTCCATGGCGCGATCCATGCAGCCTTGCCCGACGCGCACTGCGTGATGCACGTGCACACGACGGCGACCCAGGCCGTGTGTTGCCTGAAGGACGGCCTCGCTTTCACCAACTTCTACGCCGCGCAGCTCTTCGGCAAGGTCGCGTACCACGGCTTCGAAGGAATCACCGTCCACGCCGACGAAGGCGCGCGGATCCTCGAGAGCGCCCAGGGCCGGCCGGTGCTGCTGCTGCGCAACCACGGGCCGGTGACGATCGGCACGACCCTGCCGCAGGCGCTCTCGCTGATGTGGCTCGTCCAGCGCGCATGCGAGATCCAGCTCGCGATGCAAGGCGCCGGCGAGGCGGCGCCGATCCCGCATGCGGTGCTCGAGAAGTGCGTCGTCGACTCGCTCAACTTCAACCCGTTGTACGGCGCCGGCGAGGACGTCTTCGCCGCGTTGCAGCGGCTCGTCGACCGGAAGGATCCGAGCTACCGCAGGTAGCGGCGCTCGGGCGAACGGCTCAGCCGGGGGTCTTCTGCCGGGCCGTGACGAGCTGCTTTTCGATCTGCTCGGTGTTCAGCGCGCCGGCCTGCTGGCGACCGTCTTCGAAAACCAGGCCAGGCGTGCCGCGGATGCGGTGCTTCTGGCCGAGCGCGAAGTTGCGCTGCAGCGCCGACGTGTCGCACGCCTGGCTCTCGCCGATCGGCGTTCCTTTGATCATCCAGTCGCGCCAGGTCTTGATGTTGTCCTTCGCGCACCAGATCTGCTTCGACTTCTCGGGCGAGTCGCCGCCCAGGATCGGATAGAGGAAGGTGTAGACGGTGACGTCCTTGACGTTCTGCAGGTCGCGCTCGAACTTCTTGCAATAGCCGCAGTTCGGATCGGCGAAGACGACGAGCTTCCTCTCGCCGGTGCCCTGGCGCCAGACCATCGCGTCCTGTAGCGGCAGCGTCTTGAAGTCGACCGCGGTGAGCTTGGCGATGCGCTCTTCGGTCAGGTTGACACGCGACTTGGTGTCGACGAGCTGGCCTTCGATGAGGTAGTTGCCCTGTTCGTCGGAGTAGTACAGGTCGGTTCCGATCCGCAGTTCGTAGAGGCCGGGGATGGCGGTCTTGGTGACCTCGTCGATCTTGGGGAATTGCGGAAGGCGCTCGCCGATGTTCTTGCGGATGGCGGCCTCATCGGCGTGCGCGAACGGCGTGACGCACAGCGCGAGAACCAAGGCGGAAAGGACACGCAGCGGTCGGTTCATGACGGATCTTTCAGCTGTCGAGCGCCCGCGCCGTCAGCCACCGCTTCAGCGGCGCGACGCGGTTGACCAGAGACATGCCATTGTTGCGGAGTTCCTGGATCGGTGCCGAGGGTGTGGCGAACAGGCGCAACAAACCGTCGGTCATGTGCCGCATTGCCCAGGTCGGCGTGGCGCGCTGCCGTTCGTAGCGGCGCAGCAGCCGCTCGTCGCCGACCGGCCGCCACGGCTCGCGCGCGCCGAGCACGT
>DASXXO010000224.1:0-3996 GCA_036503045.1 Caldimonas sp.
CTGCTCGGGCGGAGAGGCGAACATGACGAACAGGCGCGCCGTGTCGGCGCCGTAGCGATCGATCAACTCCTGCGGATCGACGCCGTTGCGCTCGGTCTTGCCCATCTTCAGCATGCCGCGGTAATCGACGCGGCTGCCGTCGGCGACCAGGCCGCCCGCCGCGCCGGGCGGATCGGCGGCGCAAGTCACCTCGTCGGGCGGGAAGTATTCGATGCCGCCCTGCGGGGTGCTGCGCGCCCAGACATGGTTGAGCACCATGCCCTGGGTCAACAGCTTGACGAAGGGCTCGTCGATCTCGACCAGCCCCAAGTCGCGCATCGCCTTGGTCCAGAAGCGCGCGTAGAGAAGGTGCAGGATCGCGTGCTCGATGCCGCCGATGTACTGGTCCATCGGCATCCAGTAGCCGGTGCCCGTGCCGACCATCGCGTCTTCGAGGCGTGGGTCGCAGTAGCGCATGAAGTACCAGGCGCTGTCGACGAAGGTGTCCATCGTGTCGGTCTCGCGCCGCGCCGCACGGCGACACTTCGGGCAGGCGACGTGGATGAACGCCGAATGCTTGGCGAGCGGGTTGCCGGAGCCATCCGGGATCAGGTCTTCGGGCAGCACGACCGGCAAGTCGGCCTCGGGCACGGGCACGACGCCGCACGCATCGCAGTGGACGATCGGGATCGGCGTTCCCCAGTAACGCTGCCGGCTGATCCCCCAGTCGCGCAGCCGCCAGGTCGTCTGCTTGCTGCCGAGGCCGCGGTGCGCGAGGGCGGCGGCGACCGCATCGACCGCGGCCTCGTACGAGAGGCCGCTGTACACGTCGGAGTTCACCGTGACGCTGCACGTCGCGTCGGCGTACCAGTCATGCCAGCGCTCGTACGAGAACTCCTCGCCGTCGACGTGGATCACCTGCAGCATGTCGATGCCGTACTGCCGGGCGAACGCGAAGTCGCGCTCGTCGTGCGCCGGGACGCCCATCACCGCGCCGTCGCCGTAGCCCATCAGCACGTAGTTGCCGATCCAGAGCGGAATCTGCTCGTGGCTGAGCGGATGCTCGACGAAGAGGCCGGTGTCGATGCCGCGCTTGGCCTGCGTCGCGACCTCGGCCTCGGTCGTCCCGCCGAGCTTGCACGACTCGATGAACGCGGCGACCGCGCGGTTCGATTCGGCGGCGCGCAGCGCGAGCGGGTGCTCGGGCGCGACGGCGCAGAACGTGACGCCCATGATGGTGTCGGCGCGCGTCGTGAAGACGTAGAGGCGGCCGCCGCCGATCAGGGTGCCGTCCCCGGCGCGGATGTCGTGCAGGAACGCGAAGCGAACTCCCTCGCTCTTGCCGAGCCAGTGCTCCTGCATCACCTTGACGCGCTCGGGCCAGCCGGGAAGCCCGTGCTGCACGCACTCGAGCAGCTCCTCGGCGTACTGGGTGATCTTCAGGTAGTAGCCGGGGATCTCGCGCTTCTCGATCAGCGCGCCCGAGCGCCAGCCGCGCCCTTCGATCACCTGCTCGTTGGCGAGCACGGTCTGGTCGACCGGATCCCAGTTGACGACCTGGGTGCGCCGCTCGGCGATCCCCGCCTCGAGCAGCTTCAGGAAGAACCACTGGTTCCAGCGGTAGTACGAAGGGTCGCAGGTCGCGATCTCGCGGCTCCAGTCGATCGCGAGGCCGAGCGCCTGCATCTGCGCCTTCATCGCGGCGATGTTCTCGCGCGTCCAGCGCGCCGGCGGCACGCCGTTCTTCATCGCCGCGTTCTCGGCCGGCAGGCCGAACGCGTCCCAGCCCATCGGCATCAACACGTTCATGCCGGTCATGCGCAGCTGGCGCGCGAGCATGTCGTTGATCGTGTAGTTGCGCACATGGCCCATGTGCAGCCGCCCGCTCGGGTACGGCAGCATCGAGCAGGCGTAGTACTTGGGCCGCGCCGCATCCTCGCGCACGCGGTACGCATCGGCCGCGTTCCACGCGTGCTGCGCCGCCCGTTCGATCTCGTGGGGTTCGAAATCGGCCTTCATGCGAGAGCGACGCGGCGACGAGGCATCGATCGATTATAGAAACGCGCCTCGGAACCGGCCTCGCGACGCCGCGCGAGGCCTCCTCCCGAGTGAGGAGGGTGCCCTCCTCGGAGCCTTCGACAGCTCGGCCAGGCGACGCGACGATCCGGGTCCTGGGATGACATTCCTCCGCAGACCACCGCCTCTATAGGCTCCGAGCTCCCTGACCCGCCGCGCCGCCCTCGATGCGCTCGCGCCGCTACCGAGGCCCAGGCGCAGCAGCGCGGGCGGCACAACCGCGAAGCCCCACAGAGCCGCCGCGCGGCGCGCTATTTCTCGGGCTCGGCGACGAAGCCGATCCGGGTCAGCCCCGCCTTCTGGACCACGCCGATCAGCTCGGCGACGCGCCCGTACGCGACCGCCTTGTCGGCGCGCAGCTGCACTTCGGTCTGCGGGTTGCGTTTCGCCGCGGCGGCGACGCGCTCGGCGAAGGTCGCGGCGTCGACCGTCTCGTCGCCGTAGAAGGTGCGGCCGTCCTTGTCGAGCGCGACGCTGATGAACTGCGGCGTGTCGCCCGGCTGCGCCGCGTCGGTCCTCGGCAGGTCGAGCTTGAGGCTCGACGTCATCAGCGGCGCCGTGATCATGAAGATCACGAGCAGGACGAGCATGACGTCGATCAGCGGCGTCATGTTGATGTCGCTCATCGGCTGGGCGCCGGGGTTGCGTTCGAGGCGACCGAAGGCCATCGCCGCGTGCTCAGGCGGCGGTCGACGCGTCGACGATCATCTCGCGCAGGTCGTGGGCGAATCCCTCGAGCTCGGCCTCACTCGAGGCGACACGCTTGCCGAACACGTTGTAGGCGAGCACGGCGGGGATCGCGACCGCGAGGCCGGCAGCGGTCATGACGAGCGACTCGCCGACGGGGCCCGAGACGCGCTCGATCGTGATCGCTCCCGCGGCCGAGATGCTGAGCAGCGCGTGGTAGATGCCCCAGACGGTGCCGAACAGGCCGATGAAGGGAGCGGTGCTGCCGATCGACGCCAGCAGCACCTGGCCGAACTGGAGCTGCCCGAGAACGCGGTGCAGCGCGTCGCGCAGGCGCCGCGTCAGCTGCGAGTCGGCGTGACCGCGCGCCTCGAGCGTCCCGCTCGGCGGCGCGGCGAGCGCAGCGTCGACCAGCGGGCGCAGCACACGCTCGCGGTCGAACGCGGCGAGCTGCGAACGGCCGTCGTCGAGCGAAGGCGCGGCCCAGAACGCCGGCACCGCGCGCTGCATGTCGACGTGGACGCGGCGCAGCAGCCAGCTCTTCCAGAGGATCACGACCCAGGCGCTGATCGACATCAGGAGGAGCAGCGCGGCGACGCTGCGCGTGATGGCGTCGCCCTGCGACCAGAAGTCCAGAAACCCGGTGCTCGTCATCGGCCGATTGTCGTCGCGCCGGCCAGCGCGAGGCCGAGCACCGCGTCCATGCCGAAGAGCCCCGACTTCTTCTGCAGCACGAAGCGCGCCGCGCGCAGGCTGCCGTCGGCATACGTCGCGCGGCTGCTCGAGCGATGCGTGATCTCGATCCGCTCGCCGGTGCCGGCGAAAAGGACGGTGTGGTCGCCGACGGTGTCGCCTCCGCGCAGCGACGCGAAGCCGATCGAGCCTGTCCGGCGTACGCCGTGGCGGTCGTAGGCGGCGACGTCGGCGAGCGCATTGCCCTGCGCCGCCGCGACGACCTCGCCCATCGCGAGCGCGGTGCCGCTCGGCGCGTCGACCTTCATGCGGTGGTGCGTCTCGACGATCTCGACGTCGAAGCCGTCGGCGAGCGCGCGCGCGGCGACGTCGAGCAGCTTCAGGACGACGTTGACGCCGACGCCCATGTTCGGCGCCAAGACGATCGGGATGTGCTCGGCGTGGGCGGCGATCGCGCTCTTTTGCGCCGCATCGAACCCGGTCGTGCCGACGACCGCGGCGACGCCGAGCTCGCGGCAGAGGGCGAGGTGGGCGAGCGTTCCCTGCGGCTGCGTGAAGTCG
>DASXXO010000225.1:0-7237 GCA_036503045.1 Caldimonas sp.
CCCAGCGCTCGCCGCAAGCGAGCCGAGCGAATCGCCGATCACCGCGACTGGCGCGCTCGTGACGGTGGCGAGCGTGCGGGTCAGCGGCACCTTGTCGTCGGCACCCCACTTCAGCGCCAGGCTCAGCAGCAGCTCCAGGCCGCTCGCGCCGGGCTCGGCTTCGGCGAACGGCAGCTGCTTCGCATCCGTGTCGACCGGTGTGTGGTCGCTGACCAGCGCGTCGATCGTGCCGTCGGCCAGCCCGGCGCGGATCGCGTCGCGGTCGCGCTGCTGGCGCAGCGGCGGGACGAGCCGCATGGCGGAGTCGAAGTAGCCGATGTCGACGTCGATCAGGTGCAGCTGGTGGATGCTCGCGTCGCAGGTGATCGGCAGGCCTTCGGCCTTGGCGCCGCGCACGAGGGCGACCCCGGCAGCGCTGCTCAGCCTGCACACATGGACGCGTGCGCCGGTGTCGCGCATGAGCTCGAAGATCGTCGCCAGCGCGATCGTCTCGGCGAGCACGGGGACTCCCGAAAGGCCCAGACGGGTCGCGAGCGGCCCCTTGGCGGCGACGCCGTTGCCGAGCCACGCGTCGTTCGGCCGCAGCCAGACCGTGTAGCCGAAAGTCGCCGCGTACTGCAGGGCGCGGTGCAGGACCAGCGTGTCGCGGATCGCGACGTCGGCCTGCGCGAAGCCGATGCAGCCGGCGTCGGTGAGCTCGGCCATCTCGGTCAGCGCCTCGCCGGCGAGCCCTTGGGTCAGTGCGCCGAGCGGGTAGAGGCGCGCCAGATTGAGGTTCTTCGCGCGGAACTTCAGCATCGCGACGAGCCCCGGCTCGTCGAGCACCGGGTCGGTGTCCGGCGGGCAGACCAGGCTCGTCACGCCTCCGGCGACCGCCGCGGCGAGCTCGGACTCGAGCAGCCCCGCGTGCTCGTGGCCGGGCTCGCCGAGCCGCGCCGCGAGGTCGACGAGGCCCGGCACGACGACCGCGCCGCGCGCGTCGATCGTGCGGGTGGCGTCGAAGTCGCGCAGGCGGGCGTCGCCGCTTGCGCTCGCGACGATCGCGATGCGCTCGCCATCGATCGCCAGCGCACCCGCCTCGTCGCGCCCGCTCTCCGGATCGACGAGACGCGCGTTGGTGATCAGGATCCTGCTCGTCACGCCGCTCCTCTCACGGGGTGTTGCCGGCGATGATCGACATCACCGCCATGCGCACGGCGATGCCGAAGGTGACCTGCGGCAGGATCACGCTCTGCAGCCCGTCGACGACGCTCGAGTCGATCTCGACGCCGCGGTTGATCGGCCCCGGGTGCATGACGATCGCGTCGGGCTTGGCGAGCGCCAGCTTCTCGGGGTCGAGGCCGAAGGTCTTGAAGTACTCGCCCGCGCTCGGCAGCATCGCCCCGCTCATGCGCTCGTTCTGCAGGCGCAGCATGATGATCACGTCGGCGCCGGCGATGCCCTCGGCCATGTCGTGGCAGACGCGAACCCCCATCTCCTTCAAGTCGCCCGGGACCAGCGTCTTCGGCCCGACCGCGCGGATCTCCGGAGCGCCGAGCGTGGTCAGCGCGTGGATGTCGGAGCGCGCCACCCGCGAGTGGACGATGTCGCCGACGATCGCCACCGTGAGCTGGGTGAAGTCCTTCTTGTAGTGGCGGATCGTGTACATGTCGAGCAGCCCCTGCGTCGGGTGCGAGTGGCGGCCGTCGCCGGCGTTGACCACGTGTACGTGCGGCGCGCAGTGCTGCGCGATGAGATACGGCGCGCCGCTCTCCGAATGGCGCACGACGAACATGTCGGCGTGCATCGCCGAGAGGTTGGCGATCGTGTCGAGCAGGCTCTCGCCTTTGGCCGTGCTCGAGCGCGCGATGTCGAGGTTGATGACGTCGGCCGAGAGCCGCTTGGCGGCGATCTCGAAGGTCGTCCGCGTGCGCGTCGAGTTCTCGAAGAAGAGGTTGAAGACGCTCTTGCCGCGCAACAGCGGCACCTTTTTGACGTCGCGCTCGTTGACGCTCAGAAACGTGCCGGCGGTGTCGAGGATGTGCTGCAGGATCGCCGCCGGCAGCCCCTCGATCGACAGCAGATGGATGAGTTCGTCGTTGCGGTTGAGCTGCGGGTTGCGGTTGCCGAACATGGACAGCTCGAAGGTCAACGAATCTCGAAGCTGAAGCGACCGGCGTCGTCGCGCGCGAGCGAAAGCCGCTGCCCCGGCGCAAGCTCGACCGTCGCCGGCGCGCATGCCGCCGCGATCGGCAGCTCGCGGCCGCCGCGGTCGACCAGCACCGCGAGCACGACGCTCGCCGGCCGGCCGAAGTCGTACAGCTCGTTGACGGCGGCGCGGATCGTCCGCCCGGTGTAGAGCACATCGTCGACGAGCACGATGTGGCGCCCCTCGACCTCGAACGGCAGCCTCGTCTGGTCGGCGCCCCCGGCGAGGCCGCGGTGCGCGTAGTCGTCGCGGTGCAGCGCGCTCGAGATCACGCCGGGCGCGCCGTCGAGCCCGAGGTCCTGCTGCAGCCGCTCGGCGAGCCACGCGCCGCCGGACCAGATGCCGACCAGCGCGCCGCCGGGCTTGAGCAGACCGCGCACACCGTCGCGCAACTGCGCGTACAGCGCCTCCGCATCGAGCCGGTCGACCGAGGTCATGGCGTGCTCGCCAGATGCTGCTCGAGGATGATCGCGGCAGCGGCGGCGTCGAGGTCGGGCGCGCCGGCGCGCTTCGCGTCGGTCGTCGTGTAGCGCTCGTCGACCTCGTGCACCGGCAGGCCAAAGCGCGCGCCGAGCGAGCGCGCGAAGCGGCGCGCCCGTGCGGTGCTCGCATGCGCGGCACCGTCGGGATGAAACGGAACGCCGACGACCAGCGCGTCGGGCCGCCAAGAGTCGATCAGCGCGGCGATCGCGGCGAGCAGCGTCTCGCCTTGCGCGCTCAGCGTCGTCAGCGGCGTCGCCGTCCCCGTCAGCGCATTGCCCGTGGCGACTCCGACGCGGCGCGTGCCGAAGTCGAAAGCGAGATAGGAGCGGGGTGGACGTTGGCTCGACGCGACGGCGCGGCTCACGCGTGCCCCGCATCCGAGCTCAGCATGCCGGCGTCGATGCCGAGCAGCGAAAGCGCCTTGTCGTAGCGCTGGTCGACCGGCGTATCGAAGATGATCTCCGGCTCGGCCTGGACGTTGATCCAGCCGTTGCGGCTCATCTCTTCCTCGAGCTGGCCGGCGCCCCAGCCGCTGTAGCCGAGGGTGACGAGCACCTTCTTCGGGCCGGCGCCGCTCGAGATCGCCTCCAGCACGTCCTTGCTGGTCGTCATCTCGAGGCCGCCGGCGATCCTGAGCGACGAGTTGTACGCGCCGCCCTCGCCTTCGCCCGTGATCGGCTCGTGCAGGACGAAGCCGCGCTCGGTCTGCACCGGGCCGCCGAAGTACACCGGCAGCTCGGCGAGATCGTCGCGGTCGAGCGAGAGCTCGACCTTCTCGAACAGGCTCTTCAGGGTGATGTCGATCGGCTTGTTGATGACCAGTCCGAGCGCGCCCTTCTCGGTGTGCTCGCAGAGGTAGATGACCGTGCCGGCAAAGGTGCCGCCGCCCATCCCCGGCATGGCGATGAGGAACTGGTTCGTCAGGTTGATCGACGAGGCGGGCATGGAAGGCATTTTATTCCGCGGCGCCGGCGC
Organism: Caldimonas sp.; assembly: GCA_036503045.1. Lineage (GTDB taxonomy): Bacteria > Pseudomonadota > Gammaproteobacteria > Burkholderiales > Burkholderiaceae_C > Schlegelella_A. The sequence goes on from DASXXO010000225.1 coordinate 3,647, forward strand.
CGCGCTCAACCGAGCGTCGGGTACGGCCTTTCGGCACACTGCGGCCATGGAAAAGGAGATCGACGGGGCCCTGGTCTGGTTCCGCCGCGACCTGCGTGTCGGCGACCACGCCGCGCTCTACCACGCGCTCAAGGCGGCGCGCCGGGTCTGGTGCGCGTTCGTCTACGACCGGGCGATCCTCGCCCCGCTGCCGCGCGCCGACCGGCGCGTCGAGTTCATCGTCGAGTGCGTCGACGCGCTCGCCGCCGATCTCGCGCGCCTCGGCGCGCGCCACGGCGTGACCGGTGTCCGCCTGCTGGTGCGCCACGGCGAGGGCGCCGACGAGATCGTCGACCTCGCCGCGGCGCTGCACGTGCAGGCGGTCTACGCCAACCACGACGACGACCCGTACGCGCTGGCGCGCGACGCGCGCGTTCGCGGCGCGCTCGCCGATCTCGGCGTTGCCCTGCACACGTCCAAGGATCATGTGATCTTCGAGCGCAACGAGCTGCTGACCGGCAGCGGCAAGCCATACAGCGTGTTCACGGCGTACCAGGCGGCCTGGCGCGCGAAGCTCGACGACTTCTTCCTGAAGCCCTATCCGGTCGAGCGCCACGCCGCGAGCCTCGCTCCGGCGCCGACCGGCGTCGACCTCGGCCTGCCGACGCTGGCACGGCTCGGTTTCGTCAAGACCAACCTCGCCGCGCTGAAGGTGCACGGCGGCAGCGCCGCGGCAGAGGTGCTGTTCGCCGACTTCCTGGAGCGCATCGACGCCTACGCGAGCGCGCGCGACTACCCCGCCGTCAAGGGCCCGAGCTACCTCGGCGTCCACCTGCGCTTCGGCACGATCTCGATCCGGCGCGTCGCCGGCGCGGCGCATGCGCGCATGGCCGAGGCCGGGCGCCACGGAGGCGGGGCCGAGACCTGGCTCTCGGAGCTGATCTGGCGCGACTTCTACCAGCAGGTGCTGCACCATCTTCCGCATGTCGTCGGCGCGAGCTGCAAGCCCGAGTTCGACCGCGTCCGCTTCGAGCACGGCCGCCACGCCGACGAGGCGTTTGATGCCTGGCGCGAGGGCCGCACCGGATATCCGCTGGTCGACGCAGCGATGGCGCAGATCAACCAGACCGGCTGGATGCACAGCCGGCTGCGCATGCTGAGCGCGAGCTTCCTCACCAAGGACCTCGGCATCGACTGGCGGCGCGGCGAGGCGTACTTCGCCGAGCACCTGATCGATTACGAGCTGGCATCGAACAACGGCGGCTGGCAGTGGGCCGCCTCGACCGGCTGCGACGCGCCGCCGTGGTTTCGGATCTTCGACCCGGTGACGCAAAGCCGCCGCTTCGACCCCGAGGGCAGGTTCATCCGCCGCTACCTGCCGCAGCTCGCCGGCCTCGACGACCAGCAGATCCACGCGCCGTGGGAGCTCGGCCCGATCGGGCTCGCCGCCGCGGGCGTCGAGCTCGGGCGCGACTATCCGCGCCCGATCGTCGACCACGCCGAGGCGCGTGAGAAGACGCTGCAGCGCTACGGCGCGCTCACGGCGTCGAAGGCCGCCTGAGCGCGCGACCGCGGCTCAGGCCTCTGCCTGTGCCGCGACGACGTAGCGCGCGATCAGCGCGAGCAGGTCCTCTTCCGAGTAGGGCTTGCCGAGGTAGTGGTCGACGCCGAGCTCGGTCGCGTGGTCGCGATGCTTCTGCGCGATCCGCGAGGTGATCATGATCACCGGCAGGTCGCGCCAGCGCGGATCGGAGCGGATGTTGCGGACGAGGTCGAAGCCGTCCATGCGCGGCATCTCGATGTCCGAGAGCACGACCTGCGGGATCTCCTCGGCGAGCCGCTCGAGCGCGTCGAGCCCGTCCTTGGCGAGCGTCACGCGGTAGCCCTCGCGCACGAGCAGGCGCTGGGTGACGCGGCGCACGGTGAGCGAATCGTCGACGACGAGGATGAGCGGCGCCGCTTGCGCGCGGGCGGCCGCCTCGGCCTTCGTCGGCGGCGCGTCGGCGCTGCGCGGCCCCATCGCCGCGCGCGCCGCGTCGCCATAGAGCGTCGCCAGCGCGACCGGGTTGTAGATCAGCGCGACGGCGCCCGAGGCGAGCAGCGTCATCCCGGCGAGGCCGGGCAGGCGCGACAGCTGCGGCCCGAGGTTCTTGACCACCACTTCCTGGTTGCCGAGCACTTCGTCGACGTGCACCGCAATGCGCTGCTGCGCGCTGCGCACGACGACGATCGTGCGCGTGCGCCCTTGCGCAGGATCGGGCCGCGAGCCGAGCTGCAGCAACGCGCCGAGCCAGAAGAACGGCAGCGTCTGGCCGCCGAACTCGTAGCCGCCGCTCGCGTACGCCGCCTCGACCTCGCCCGGTGTCGCCCGGCGCACGATCTCGACCAGCGTCGACGGCACCGCGACCATGCTTTCCGCGCAGCGCAGCCTGACGACCTGCGTGACCGCGGTCGTCAGCGGCAGCACGAGCTTGAACGACGTTCCCTGGCCGGCGGCGGTCGCGGTCTCGATGCGTCCGCCCATCGCGATCACCTCGGCGCGCACGACGTCCATGCCGACGCCGCGCCCGGCGAGCTCGGTGACGGTGTCGGCGGTCGAAAAGCCCGCGGTGAAGATCAGGTTGGCGAGCTCGGCGTCGCCGTGCGCGCTGCCGGGCGCGATCAGCCCCATCGCCTCGCCCTTGGTGCGGATGCGCGCGAGGTCGAGGCCGGCGCCGTCGTCGCGGAACTCGACGCCGACTTCGTTGCCTTCGTGCGAGAGCGCGACGACGATCGTCCCGGTCGGGTCCTTGCCCGCCGCCTTGCGCACCTCGGGCGGCTCGATGCCGTGCGAGACGCAGTTGCGCAGCAGGTGCTCGAACGCGCCGGTCATGCGGTCGAGGACGCCGCGGTCGACCTCGATCGAGCCGCCGACGATGTCGAGGCGGACCTGCTTGCCGGTCTCCTTCGCAGCGAGGCGGACGACGCGGTAGAGGCGGTCGGAGAGGCCCTCGAACTCGACCATGCGCGTGCGCAGCAGGTCGTCCTGCAGGTCCCGCGTCAGCCGCGCCTGCGCGACCAGCTCGTCTTCGGCCTGCTCGATCGAGCGCTGCAGCGTGCGCTGCACCGTGGCGACGTCGTTGACCGACTCGGCCATCATCCGCGTCAGCTCCTGGAAGCGCGTGAAGCGGTCGAACTCGAGCGGGTCGAACGCCTGCGCCGCGGCTTTCGCGGCCTCCAGGCGCGAGCTCATCTGCACCTCGCCTTGCAGCTCGATGTCGCGCAGCTGGCCGCGCAGACGCTCGAGGTTCTCGGTGAGGTCGGAGAGCGAGCCCTTGATCTGGCCGACGCCCGACTCGATGCGCGAGCGCGTGATGCTCACCTCGCCCGCCTGGTTGACCAGCCGGTCGAGCAGCGGCGCGCGCACGCGCACCGCCGATTGGGTGGCCGTGCCCCGCTCGACGGGCTTCGCGGCCGCCGGAACGCTGCGCGCGAAGCGCGACCAGTCGATCGCCGCCGCCGCGCCGGGCGGAACCACCGGCGCCGAAGTCGGGACGGCTTCTGGGCGTCGTCCGCGCGTGCGGGCGCGCTCCCGCGCCGCCTCGTCAGCCGGGCGCGGCGGAGCCTCGTCGT
>DASXXO010000226.1:0-1554 GCA_036503045.1 Caldimonas sp.
AGGACCAGGCCGAGGCTTTCCATGTTGCGCCGCAGCTGCGCCGCGTTGGCCGCCTCGCGCACCAGGTAGAGCTCGTCGTGCAGGTACTTGTCGAACTCGGCGACGACCTGGCGCGGCTTCAGTCGCCTGCCATCGGGTGACCAGCGCTCGACGGCGCGCGCGAGCTGGCGCATCAGCTCGAGGTCGTCGTCGATCGCCGCAAGCATCCCCGGCCGAAGCACCTTGACGGCGACCTCGCGGCCGTCGCGCAGGACCGCGAGGTGGACCTGCGCAATGGACGCGCTCGCGACCGGCAGCGCGTCGAAGCTGGCGAAGACGGCGTCGATCGGCCGTCCGAACGCCTTCTCGACGATCACCCGCGCGACCTCCGCGGGGAACGGCGGCACGCGGTCCTGGAGCTTGGCGAGCTCGTCGGCGATGTCGGGCGGCAGGAGGTCGCGGCGCGTCGACAGAACCTGGCCGAACTTGACGAAGATCGGGCCGAGCCGCTCGAGCCCGAGTCGCAGGCGCACGCCGCGCGGCACATCGAGGCTGCGGCCGACCGTGATGACACGGACCAGAAAGCGCACCCAGCGCTGCTTGAAGCCCGACAGCGCGAGCTCGTCGAGCCCGTAACGAAGAACCGTGACCCAGATGACGACGAGGCGGGCGATGTGCCTCATCGGCGCGGCGCGGCGTCGGATCCGGGAGCGCGCCTCGCCAGCTCGCGCAGCGTCCGCGCGCCTTCACGCATCGCGGCGGCGAACCAGCCGCCGACCCTGGCGATCTGGCGCGCCGGCATCTCGCCGACGAAGCGCGCGAGATCGTCCTGAAGGTCCCAGCGCAGGTTGTCGATCAGCCAGTCGACGTCGCTCGCGAACGTTGCGTCGCCCGAGACCACCACCTGCGGCCGTTCGCCGGCGACGACGCGCGTCAGCGCGAGCGCCGGATTGGCGGCGTCGAAGGCGACGACCAGATCGGCGCTCGCCGCCGCCGCGTCGGCGAGCCACTCGACGAGACCGGCAGCCGTGATCCGGAAGGTGAACGGCCCGACCGCCGGCAGGAGCGTTGGCCAGCCGCTCAGCTCGATCTTCATCGTCCGTCCGGCGTGCGGGCGCAGCCGCTCGACCGCCGCGGGCTCGGCGGCGACCACGTGATTGACCAGGAGGACGAGACGCTCCATCACCGAGCGCTCGGCCAGCGTTTTCATCGCCTCGAGCATGGCCGGATTGTAGGCACGCACCCGCGCGCGACTGCCCTCGGCGCAGGCTCGATCGAGGGTGGCCGGGCGTTGCCGGACAATCCGCCCTCCACCTGAACCGACCCATGATCCTTCTCACCGGCGCGACCGGCTACATCGCCTCGCACACCTGGCTCGCGCTCGAGGCGGCCGGCCACCGTGTCGCCGGCATCGACGACTTCTCGAACAGCTCGCCCGAGGTGCTGCGCCGCCTCGGCGCGCTCGGCGCCGACGTCTCGCGCTTCGTCGCCGCCGACGTGCGCGACCGCGCCGCGCTCGAGCGCCTGTTCGGCACCGAAAAGGTCGACGCGGTCGTCCATTTCGCGGCGCTGAAG
>DASXXO010000227.1:0-1941 GCA_036503045.1 Caldimonas sp.
GCCCGCTCGCCTTGAGCAGCTTGGTGAGCGTGGCGTAGCCATAGTTGCGCGAGTCGAACGACGCCTGGTTGCCGATCTGCTGGCCGACGGCGCCGACGCGCGCCCAGCCGTTCTCGCCCTTGGCCGCCTCGACCGCGTTGCGCAGCAGCTCCACGAGCTTGGCATCGCCGCGCAGCTTTGCGGTCGGCACGCGCAGCGGCGCCGCCGCGTTGTCGTCGCTGCGCGCTTCGTCGGCGTCGGCCGATGCGCCGGCGCCCAGCCCCAGCTTGTCGAGGAAGAGGAAGCGCGAGCACGCGTTGACGAACGGCTCCGGGGTCTTCTGCGCGCCGAAGCCGTAGACCGCCGCGCCCTTGGCGCGCAGGTGCATCACGAGCGGGGTGAAGTCGGCGTCCGACGAGACGATGCCGAACGCCTCGGGGCGGTCGGTGTAGAGCAGGTCGAGCGCGTCGATGATCATCGCCATGTCGCTCGCGTTCTTGCCCTTGGAGTAGTCGAACTGCTGGATCGGCCGGATCGCGTGCTCGTGCAGCTGCTCCTCCCAGCCGCGCAGCTCCTGCTTCTTCCAATTGCCGTAGGCGCGCCGGATGCTCGTCTCGCCGAAGGTCGAGAGCTCGTTGAGGATGACGCCGATCTTGGCCGCCGGCGAGTTGTCGGCGTCGATCAGAAGCGCGATGCGGGGAGTCCGGTCGATCATGCGCTGGTCCCGGTTCATGCCACGACCCGCCAAGCGAGGGTCTCGCCGGCGCAAAGCGGCTTCAGCTCCGCCTCGCCGAAGGGCAGCGCCTCCGGCAGCGTCCAGGCGAGCTTGCGCAGCGTCACGGTCCCGGAGTTCGGCGCCATCCCGTAGAAGGCCGGGCCGGCGCGGCTGGCGAAATGCTCGAGCCGCGCGAGCGCGCCCGCGGCCTCGAACGCCTCGGCGTACAGCTCGAGCGCGCTGAACGCCGTGTAGCAGCCGGCGCAGCCGCTCGCGTGCTCCTTCAGCGCGGCAGGATGCGGCGCGCTGTCGGTGCCGAGGAAAAAGCGCTCGCTCCCCGACGTCGCGGCTGCGACCAGCGCGCGCCGATGTTCCTCGCGCTTGAGCACCGGCAGGCAGTAGTAGTGCGGCCTGAGGCCGCCGGTGAAGAGCGCGTTGCGGTTGTAGAGCAGGTGGTGCGCGGTGATCGTCGCCGCCGTGCCCGGCGGCGCCTCGGCGACGTACTGCGCGCCTTCCCTGGTGGTGATGTGCTCGAGAACGATCCTGAGCCCCGGGAAGTCGCGCCGCAGCGAGACGAGGTGGCGCTCGATGAACACCGCCTCGCGATCGAAGACGTCGACCGCCGGATCGGTGACTTCGCCGTGGATCAGCAGCACGATGCCTTCGCGCTCGGCCGCGGCAAGCGTCGCCGTCACCTTGCGCAGGTCGGTGACGCCGGCGTCGCTGTGCGTCGTCGCGCCGGCCGGGTAGAGCTTGATCGCGACGATGCCGGCTTCGCGTGCGCGCGCCATCTCGGCCGGCGCCGTCGCGTCGGTGAGGTAGAGCGTCATCAGCGGCTCGAACGCCATGCCCTTCGGAATGGCAGCCACGATGCGCTCTCGGTAGGCGAGCGCCTGGTCGACCGTGACGACCGGGGGCCGCAGGTTCGGCATGACGATCGCCCGGCCGAACTGGCGCGCGCTGTGCGGCACGACCGCACGCATCGCCGCGCCGTCGCGCAGGTGCAGATGCCAGTCGTCGGGGCGAACGATGCTCAGCTCTAGGGCCACGCGCCGATTGTCACATCGGCGGCGCAAGCCTCAGTCCGGCTTGCTGCCGAGCCAGCGCAGGACCGCGGCGGTGCGCGTCTCGACGCCGAGCTTGTCGTAGATCCGCTGCAGGTGCTTTTGCACCGTGCGGTGGCTGCAGCCGACGATCGTGCCGATGTCGCGGTCGGTCTTGCCGGCGCACAGCCACCGGATCACCTC
>DASXXO010000228.1:0-2013 GCA_036503045.1 Caldimonas sp.
CCGGCGGCCGCGATCAGGGCCGCGACATGCACGAACGGCCGCACGTCTTCGTGCGGCGGCGGCGCGTCCATGACGACGACGCTGCCGCCGCCCGCGCGATCGGCGCGCAGGTAGCGGCGAAAGCTCGCATCGCTCGACGCCGGCCTGAGCGTCGCGGCGACGATGCCATGACGCGCGGCGACGCGCCCGATCCAGGCGGCGAACGCCTCGGCGCGGGCCGCGTCGCTCCAGGCGATCGCTGCGGCGGACGGGGAAGAGGAAGTCACGGGTAGGGCAACGCGGCGGGTGGTCGCGATCTGCGGACGTTGCGCGAACGCGTCGTGGATAATCGATTCTACAAATCGGCGCCGTCCGGCCGACGGCCGCGGCATCACTTCACGTCCGGTGCGCGCGCGCGCGACAGCCGGTCCCGCGACTTCTCCCGCGCCCGCGTCGCCCAGTGAGTCCAGCCGCTCGCCAAGATCCCCGACCAAGCCTTCGCCAGCGACAACGCGCAATGCCATGGGCGGCAGCGCCGCTTGCCGCCTGCGTCGTCGTCGCCGCGGCGCAGCCCGCGCCCGACACGGCGGCGTCAGCGCCGCCGGTCTCGCTGCGCATGGCCGAGACGCTGCAGGCGCCGCCGCGCGGCGAGTCGGGAAGGCCGCTGCCGATCATCCTGCGCGCGCGCGAGGTGCGCGGGCGACCCGATCTCGACGCGTCGGCGGAGGGCGAGGTCGAGTTTCGGCGCGGCACGATGGTGATCCGCGCCGACAAGCTCACCTACGACCAGGCCGAGGACCTCGCGCGCGCGACCGGACACGTCGTGATCGCGGCCGACGGCAGCGTCTTCAGCGGCCCCGAGCTGGAGCTGAAGATCGAGCGCTTCGAGGGCTTCTTTCGCATGCCGACCTACCGCTTCGCGCGCACCGGTGCGGGCGGCAAGGCGACGCTGATCGAGTTCATCGATGATCAGCGCGCGGTCGCGACCAATGCCACCTACTCGAGCTGCAGCGTCGACGACGACAGCAGCGAGCCGGCCTGGATCCTGAAGGCGGACGAGCTGCGCATCGACCACGAGGCGAACGAAGGGGTCGCGCACGGCGCGGTGCTGCGCTTCTATGGCGTGCCGATCCTGGCGGCGCCAGTGATGAGCTTTCCGCTCACCGACGAGCGCAAATCGGGCTTCCTGCCGCCGAGCTTCGGGATCGACAGCCAGAGCGGCTTCCAGGCCGCGATCCCGTACTACTGGAACATCGCGCCGAACCGGGACGCGACCTTCACCCCGCAGGCCAACACGCGCCGGGGAGCGTCGCTCGAGACCGAGTTCCGCTACCTGGAGCCGGCCTACTTCGGCTCGATCGACTACAAGGTGCTGCCGAACGACCGCCAGGAGCAGCGCTCGCGCTATTCGCTCCGGGCCGACCACGAGGGCAACCTGCCCTACGACACATACATGCAGCTGCGCGCATTGCATGTCTCGGACGACGACTACTGGAAGGATTTCCCGGGCGAGCTGAAGACGCTGACGCCGCGCCTGCTGCAGACCGACCTGCTGCTGACGCGTCCGTTCGGCGACTGGACGACGTATGCGCGCGCGCTGCAATGGCAGGTGCTCCAGACGGTCGACCCGACGACCCGGATCGACCCCCCGCCCTACGAGCGCGCGCCGCAGATCGGCGCGCGCTACGCCGGGCCTTTCCGCGCCGGCTTCGACGCGTCGTTCGAGACCGAGCTGAACCGCTTCGCCGATCCCGAGGATCACTATCTCGCGCCGCGCCAGACCGGCGTGCGCGCGCACGCGCTCGGCAGCATCGCGCGGCCGTTCGTCACGCCAGGCTGGTACCTCACGCCCAAGCTCTTGTTCAACGCGGCGAGCTACTCGCTCGACATGCCGCTCGCCGATGGCTCGCGCAGCGCGTCGCGCCTGATCCCGACCTTCAGCCTCGACAGCGCATGGACGCTCGAGCGCGACGCGAGCTTCTTCGGCCACGCCGTGCGCCAGACGCTCGAGCCGCGCCTGTTCTACGTCAACAC
>DASXXO010000229.1:0-7200 GCA_036503045.1 Caldimonas sp.
AGGTCGACCAGCCACGGATGCTCGTTCGCACGGTTCGCCTGCTCGTAGACCTCGAAGCGCGGCTTCAGCGCCAGGACTCGCGCGGCGTAGTCGGCGCGCACCGCGCGGTCGGCGTCATCGCTCGCGTCTTCGGCAGAGCGGCCGAGGATCGCCTCGGCCGCATGGAGGCCGGTCTCCATCGCCTTGCCGATCCCTTCGCCCGTGAAGGCGTAGGTGCTTCCCGCGGCCTCGCCGGTGACGAGGACGCCCGGCGCCTCGAGGCGAGCGCCTGCGAGCGAGCAGCGCAGCGGCGCGCCTTTCAGCTCCTGCCCCGGGTCGCCGCGCCAGCGCCCGCCTTCGACGAGCTCGCGCGCGGGCTTGTAGAGCGACTTGAACGCGGCGAACACCTCGCGCAGGTTGGCGTGGTACATCGCGTGCCGGCCGTCCTTGCCGGCATGGCTCTGGGCGACGCCGACGCCGATGTTGAAGAGGTCGCCGCCGCACGGAAAGATCCAGCCGTAGCCCGGCGCGAGCCGCTTGTGCCAGACCACCTCGAGGCTCGTGATGCGCGCGGTCATCGCCGCATTCTCGACGTAGCCGCGCAAGGCGATGCCGCTCGGCGTGCGCCGTTCGCACAACCCCGCGGCGATCGTCGCCTGCGGCTGCGCGCCGCTCGCGAGGACGAGCCACTGCGCCTCGACCTCACGCACGCGCTCACCCTGCTGCAGCCGCGCGCCGACGACGCGTCCCGTTGCCGCGTCGCCCGTCCGCAGCGGCGCGACGAAGCGCACCGGGGCGAACATGCGCGCGCCCGCATCGACCGCGGCGCGGCAGACGATCTCGTCGAGGCGCTTCCTCGGCAGCACCGCGAGCCGGCCGGGGACATCGATCCGGCCGCCGCGCGGCGCGATGCAGCCGAGCGTCGTCGCGCTGCGCGCCTCGGCCATCACCTGCTCGAGCACGCCGAGCCTGGCGAGCGCGCGGTGCGCGTCGGGGATGAGGCCGTCGCCGCACACCTTGTCGCGCGGAAAAGCTTGCGCATCGACCAGCGCGACGTCGCGGCCGGAGCGCGCGAGGATCTGTGCCGCGGCACTGCCGGCGGGCCCGGCGCCGACGACGATCGCGTCGCAGCGCCGGGGCAGAAGGTCGAGGTCGAGATTCATGACGGTCGCGTCTTGTGGTGCGCCTGCTTTGGCGCCGGCGCCATGCGCCAGGCGGCGACGATCGCGAGCGCGGTGATCACACCGACGAGCGCGAAGGTCTCGTGATACGCGGCGAGCGGCGCGCCCGCGTGCGCGCGCAGCCGCCACTCGAGAACGTTGCCCACCAGGCCGATGCCGAGCGCGCCGCCGAGCTGGCGCAGGAAATTGATCGTGCTCGAGCCTTGCGCGATCAGCACCTGCGCAACGCCGTGCATCGAGCCGAGATTGAGCGACGGCATGATCATGCCGAGGCCGAGCCGGCCGACCACCGCCCAGAGCGTGATGAGCGCAAGCGAGGTCGCGGTATCGACGCCGAGCATCAGGAAGAACGACGCGGCGAGCAGGACCAGGCCCGCGGTCACCATGCGGCTGACGGCGATGCGGTCGGCGAGCCGGCCGGCGACCGGGATCGTTACCGCGAGGACGAGCCCCGCCGGCAGCAGCACCGCGCCGGCCTGCGACGGCGGCAGGTGCAGCGCTTCCTGCATGAAAACCGGGACGAGGTAGGTCGATCCGAACAGCGCCATGCCGTAGATGAACGCGACCGAGCCGCCCATCGCGAAGACGCGGTGGTCGAACAGGCCGAGGGCCATCAGCGGGCGCGCGCCACGCCGCTGGTGGTAGATGAAGCCGACGGTGGCGACGACGCTACAGGCGAGCAGCGCGAGGCCGAAGTCGAGCGTCGCGCCGTGCAGGTGAACCATCCCGTTCAGAAGCGCGAGAACGGCGGCCGCGATCAAGAACATGCCGACGACGTCGAGCCGGCCGCCGGCGCGGCTGATCGGTGCGCCGCCGGGTGCGCCGATCGGCAGGTAGCGCAGCGCCATGGCGATCGCGACGACGCAGAACGGCGTGACGACGAAGAAGATCGAGCGCCAGCCGAACCACTCGACGAGGATGCCGCCGACGCTCGGGCCCACGGCAGGCGCGAGGACGACGCCGAAGCCGAAGATTCCCATCGCCTTGCCGCGCTCGCCCGGGCCGAAGGCGTGCAGCACGACGATCGCCGGGATCGGCTGCAACACGCCGGCGGCGAGGCCCTCGGTGACGCGCATCGCGAGCACGAGGTCGAACCAGAGACTCAAGCCGCCGACGATGCCGCCGGCCATCAGCAGGACGACGGCGCCGGTGTAGGTGTGGCGGTAGCCGTAGCGCGCGAGCAGCCACGGCGTGGTCAGCATCGAGAGCGTCATCGCGCCCATGAAGCCGGCCGAGAGCCATTGCGCGCGCTCCTGGCCGAGGCCGAACACGCGACTCATGTCGGGCACCGCGACGTTGACGATCGTCGACGCCATGATCGAGGCGACCGTGCCGATCATGACCGTCACGAGCACGCGCCAGCGGTAGCCGGGGCCGAAGCGCTCGGCGAGCGCTGCGCGCGAATGGATCGGGTCGGACATGGGGCGGCGGTTCCGGGGGCGGCCCGGGCGATTGTCGCCGCGCGCCGCGAACGGCCCCTGCTACCAGATCGAGACGCGCTGCTCCGGCGCCAGGTACATCCGGTCGCCGGGCTTGACGTCGAAGGTCGAATAGAACGCCGGGTGGTTGCGCACGACGCCGGTGACGCGAAATTCGTCCGGCGAGTGCGGATCCGACTTGATCCAGGTCAGCAGCACGGCGTCGCGCGCCTTGCCGCGATACGACTGCGCATAGCCGTAGAAGAATCGCTCGTCGCCGGTCATGCCGTCGATCACCGGAGCGGGCTTGCCCGCGAGCGACCGGTGGTACGCCTTGTAGGCGATCTCGAGGCCGGAGTTGTCGGCGATGTTCTCGCCGAGCGTGAGCTCGCCGTTGATCGTGTAGCCCGGGATCGGCGAGAACGCCGAGTATTGCGCGACGAGCGCCCCGGTCTTGGCATCGAAGCGCCTGCGATCCTCGGCGGTCCACCAGACGCGCAGGTTGCCGGTGCCGTCGAACTGGCTCCCTTCGTCGTCGAAGCCGTGGCTGATCTCGTGGCCGATGATCGCGCCGATCGCGCCGTAGTTGACCGCATCGTCGGCCGCCGGGTCGAACATCGGCGGCTGCAGCACCGACGCCGGAAAGACGATCTCGTTGAGCGACGCGTTGTAGTAGGCGTTGACGGTCTGCGGTGTCATGAACCATTCGTCGCGATCGACCGGCTTGCCGAGCTTGGCAAGGTCGCGCGCCCAGGCGAATTCGCGCGCGCGCTCGACGTTGCCGACGAGGTCACCCGGCCGGATCTCGACCGCGCTGTAGTCGATCCAGCGCTTCGGGTAGCCGATCTTCGGCGCAAAGGTCGCGAGCTTGGCCTGCGCTTCCTGCTTGGTCGCCGGCCCCATCCAGTCGATCGCCTCGATGCTCTCGCGACACGCGGCGAGCAGGTTGGCGACGAGCCTTTCGATATGCGCCTTCGACTCCGGCGGAAAGTAGGCCTCGACGTAGAGCTTGCCGAGCGATTCGCCGAGCGAGCCCTCGACCAGCGCGACACCGCGTTTCCAGCGCGCCCGGTTCTCGGTCGCCCCCGAGAGCGTCGTGCCGGCGAACGCGAAGCGCGCCTCGACGAAGTCCTTGCCCAGATACGGCGCGTACGCGTCGAGCAAGCGGATGCGCAGGTAGGTCTTCCAGACCGCCAGCGGTGTCGTCCCGAGCTGGTCCGACAGCGCGGCCAGATAGCTCGGCTGCTGGACGATCACGTCGCGTGTCTTGCCGGCCAGGCCCGTGGCGACGAGCCAGCCTGGCCAGTCGAACGCCGGCGCCAGCGTCGCGAGCCCCGCGGTCTCGATCTTGTGGTAGGTCTTCACCGGGTCGCGGCTCTCGACGCGGGTCCACTGGCCGCGCGCGAGCACGGTCTCGAGCGCGATCACGGCGTCGGCGGACGCCGCGGCGTCGCCGCCCGCGTTCGAAAGCTGCAGGAGCCGCCTCAGGTAGCCGGCGTAGCTGCTGCGCGCAGCCGCGAATTTGGCATCGTCAGCGACGAGGTAGTAGTCGCGATCGGGCAGGCCGAGCCCGTCCTGGGCGACGATCGGCACGTAGCGCGCGGCATCGCGTGCGTCCTGGTCGATGCTCGTCTGGAACGGCATGCCGACGCCGATCCGCTCCAGTCGCCCCATCGCGCGCGCGAGCTCGGCCGGCGACCGGATCGCGTCGATCGCGGCGAGCTCGCCGGCGAGCGGCGCCAGGCCGGCGCGCTCGACTGCAGCGTCGTCCATGAAGCTCGCGTACAGCTCGGCGATGCGGTGCGCATCGGCGTCGTCGCGTCGTTGCGCCGCGTTCTCGAGCAAGCCGCGCAACTGCTCCTGCACCTTGTCCTGAATCGTCTCCCACGTACCGATGGAGGACTTGTCGGGCGGGATTTCGGCGGTCTTCAGCCAAGTGCCGTTGACGTGCCGGAACAGGTCGTCCTGCGGGCGCACGGTCGGGTCGCCGCCGCCGGCGATTCCCGAATGGGGTCGGCCGGGCGTCGTCCCGGCGCAGCCGGCGAGCAACGCCGCCGAGCACGCGAGCGCCAGCAGCAGTCGTTTCATCGAAGTCCTTCGGTACCTTGCAGGCGCTGCCGCTGCGGGCACGCGGCGCGGGCGCGCCACTCCAGGTCGTCGCGCGACCCGCGCCGTGCGCGCTGCCCCGCGCGGCAGAAAGCGAGCAACGCAGCGCGGCGCCTCAGAGTTCCTCGTACAGCGGCAGTGTCAGGAACTCCGCAAACGTTTCCTGCGTGCTCATCTGCGTGAAGATCTCGGCGGCGCGGTCGAATTTGCCGACGAAGCCGCCGGACTTGATGTTGGCGAGCTCTTCGGGGACGAGCGCACGGACCAGCTCGGCCGTGACCTTGCGGCCGTCGTCGAGAACGCCTTTGGGCGAGCGGATCCACTGCCAGACCTGCGAGCGGCTGATCTCGGCGGTAGCGGCGTCTTCCATGAGGTCGTGGATCGGCACGCAGCCGTTGCCGGCGAGCCAGGCACCGAGGTAATGGATGCCGACGTTGATGTTCATGCGAAGGCCCGCCTCGGTGATCGGCGTCTCGGGTCGGAAGTCGAGCAGGTCGGCGGCCTTGACGTGGACCTCGGGCTTTTGCTTGTCGAACTGGTTCGGGCGGTCGCCGAGGATGGCGACGAACTCCTTCATCGCCGGCGCGACGAGGCCCGGGTGCGCGACCCAGCCGCCGTCGTAGCCGTCCTCGGCGTCGCGCCGCTTGTCGGCGATGATCCCGGCCATCGCCGCCTCGTTCTTCACCGGGTCGTTCTTGATCGGGATCAGCGCGCTCATGCCGCCGATTGCCGGGGCGCCGCGCCGGTGGCAGGTCTGCAGCAGCAGCAGCGCGTAGGCGCGCATGAACGGCGCCGTCATCGTCACCTTGGCGCGGTCGGCGAGGCAGAAGCTCTTGTCGTTCTTGAACTTCTTGATGCAGCTGAAGATGTAGTCCCAGCGGCCGGCGTTGAGGCCCGCGGAATGCTCGCGCAGCTCCCACAGGATCTCGTCCATCTCGAACGCCGCGAGGATGGTCTCGATCAGCACGGTCGCCTTGATCGTCCCCTGCGCCAAGCCGAGCTCGTTCTGCGTCGTCACGAACACTTCGTTCCAGAGGCGTGCCTCGAGGTGGCTCTCGACCTTGGGCAGGTAGAAGTAGGGACCGGCGCCGCGCGCGAGCAGCTCCTTCGCGTTGTGGAACATGAAGAGCCCGAAATCGAACAGGCCGCCATGGACTCTTCTGCCGTCGACCGTCACATGCTTCTCGTCGAGATGCCAGCCGCGCGGGCGCACCTGCAGCGTCGCGATCTTGTCGTTGAGCTTGTAGGCCTTGCTTCCGGCCGGCGTCCGCTGCTCGAACGCGAGGGTCCGGCGGATCGCCTGGAAGATGTTGATCTGGCCCTGGATCTGGTTGGTCCAGAGCGGCGAGTTCGAGTCCTCGAAATCGGTCATGTACGAGTCCGCCCCGGAGTTGAACGCGTTGATGACCATCTTCGCGTCGACCGGACCGGTGATCTCGACGCGCCGGCACTCGAGCGCCTTCGGCACCGGCGCGATCTTCCAGTCGCGGGCGCGGATGTCGGCCGTTTCCGGGAGGAAGTCGGGGCGCTCGCCGGCTTCGAGCTTGCGCGCGCGCGCGTGTCGGTACGCGAGCAGCTGCTGGCGACGGGCGTCGAAGTCGCGGTGCAGCCGGGCGACAAGCTCGAGCGCGGGCCGCCTCAGGATGGCTTCGAAGCCCGGGAGGATCGGTGCGTTGATCTGCACGCCGGCGGGAAGGTCGAGGGTCGTCGTCATGGCGCAGGCCTTTCGGAAGCGAAGAAATCGAGGACGTCGCCGAGCTGCGTGCCGATGCGCGTGGGAGCGGCGCCGAGCTCGTCGAGCGGCAGGCCGAAGCGGTTGATCCAGAGCGTCGTGTAGCCGAACCAGGTCGCGCCGATCGCGTCCCAGCAGTTGCTCGAGACGAAGAGGACGTCGGCGGCGTCGAGTTCGAGCGCGCGCGTGCCGATGGCGTAGGTCGCCGGGTCGGTCTTGAAGCGGCCGGTGCCCTCGACGCTCAGCACCGGATCGACGAGCCCCGCGAGATCGGCGTGGCGGACGACGGCATCGAGCATGTCGGGGTCGCCGTTGCTGAGGATGCCGGCGCGAACGCCGCGCTTCTGCAACTCGACCAGCACGGCGCGGTTTTCGGGGAAGAGGGCGAGCCGCTCGTAGCCGCCCATCAGCTCGCGCTCGGCGGTGTCGTCGAGCGGCAGGCCGAAGCGGCGCGTGGCGTAGCGCAAGCCGGCGCGCGTGCAGTCGCGAAAGCTGCGCGGCTGGCCGCTCATCGATGTCAGCCGCGTGTACTCGATCTGCTTGTCGCGCCAGAGAACGGCGAGGCGCTCGCCATGGCCGGGAAAGATCCGCTCGGCGGCGGCGCCGATGCTGTAGACGTCGAACAGCGTGCCGTATGCATCGAAGAGCACGGCGCGCAGCACCGGGACCGGCGTGGCTTCCATGGCGCTAATTTATGCCAAGCGCCGGGTGGCGCTCGGCCGATCACCTCATCCCGGGTGCGGCGGCGCCGTCGCCCCGGCGAACGATCTACTTGGCGGCTTGC
>DASXXO010000230.1:0-3519 GCA_036503045.1 Caldimonas sp.
CAGCCCGTGCGTCGTCGCCTCGAGGTAGCGGCTGTGCGTGTCGTCGGGATCGCCCGGCAGGCCGCGCCGGCGCTCGACGAGGTCGTCGCCGCGCGCGAGCACCGCGACGCCGTTGAATCCCTTCTGGCCGTGCCACGCCGCGCTGTAGCCGGCGTCGCGCAGCGCCGTGGCCGGGAAGGTCTCGTCCGAGGTCTTCAGCTCCTGCAGGCAAACGACGTCGGGGCTCGTCTCCGCCAGCCATTCGAGCAGGCGCGGCAAGCGCGCGGTGATCCCGTTGACGTTGAACGTGGCGATCTTCATGGCTCAATGATGCACCGCGTAGGGCAACGCCGACGCGACGACGCGCCGCCGTCGGCCACGCGCTCAGGAACGCGGCCGGATGCGGGTGGCTCCTCCGCTTCGCATACTCCCCGACTGAAGAGCGGCGCGCTTTGCGGCCGCCTCATGACCAGGAGGAACCGCAATGAAGACCATGCCCAAGATCGTTCTCGCCCTGAGTGCGCTCGCCACGTTCGGCGTCAGCGCCGAAACCTACTACTCCGGCCACGCCGACGCCGAGCGGCGCGAGCGCAACCGCGAGGACGCGCTGGCGAATTATCGTGCCGGACATACATCCGCACGCGCGGATGCCCACGAGGCCGCAGGAGCGGTGCGCCACGGGACACACGAGGTTGCCCAGGAGACCCGGCACGTGACGCACGAGGGCGCCAACGCGGCGCGCCACGCGGGTCACGAGACTGCGCAAGGGGCGCGCCATGTCAGCAACGACGTGAACGCCAAGGTCGGCGGGCCGCCGAAGAACGCCGGCAAGGCCAACCCCGAAGGCGTCAATCCGGTCGGCGTCAGCAGCGCTTCGCCGACCGCGCCGTCGAACGGCACGACGAAGTAGGCGTGACGGCGGCGACTCGCGGCGTGACCCGATCACGCCGCGGGCGCGATGCGCTCGAGCGCCTGCTCGATCGCGCGCGCGCCGCGCGGTCGCACCAGGCGCGCGGCCTCGCGGCCGTCGGCGAGGAAGACGAGCGTCGGCCAGAGCTTGACGCCGAACGACCGGCCGAGCGGCTGCCCGTTGCCGTCTTCCACGCGGACGTGGCGAACACCCCTGTGCGAGGCCAGCGCCGTGGCGATCAGCGGCTGCGCGGCGCGACAGTAGCCGCACCACGAGGTGCCGAACTCGAGCAGGGTCGCTCCGGGGAGCGCGTCGATCTCCGCGCGGGTCGGTTCGGCAGAAGAAGAGCGAGCGTCGGAATCCATCGTGTCGAACGCGAGGCAATCGGCTCGCCCCACTGTAACGTCGAGGCAACGGCCCTCGCGATCGCGTGTCAGCGCTCGGGCTCCTTCGAGGTGTCTTCGGCACCGCCCGTGATCACGTCGGCGACTGCGCGACCGAGCGATTTCAGCGGGTCTTGCTCGTCGACCGGATCGACGGGCGGATGGCGCCATTCGTTCTCATCGTCGTCGCGGCCGGCGCCGGCCGCGACCTTGGCGCGTCCGGTCGCACGCGTCGCACGGGGATCGACCGCACTGCCGCTCGCGTCGGCGGTGCTCGCACGTCCGATCGCCGGATCGCCGCCATGCCCATCGAGCTCCGGGTCGCGTCGCCGGGGCCTTCGTCGGCAGTCGAGCGCATCCCACCGACGCCCGCACCGACCGGCGGCCTGCCCGGTTCTGCCATCCCATCGTCCACATCGTCTTCGGGAGTGCTCATCGTCGTGCCTCCTGCAGGTCGTGGCATGCCTGTTCCAGGGCAAGTGTCGCGCCTGTGGCGCGCGCGGTGCCGGCACGTCGCACCTACGATCACCCGGATGCGCTGCCCCGCGCAAAGCAGGCGATGGACGCGGCGCTGAAGACCAAGCCGTCGCGCGCCAAGTTGCCCGTGCTTCGCGTCGGCCTCGCGGGGTTCGTCGCGGTCGCTTTGCTCGTGCTCGTGCTCCAGCCCTGGTGGCTCGCGCCGCTGGTCGCGCACCAGCTCTCGGCGAGTTCGCGCCGCGCGGTCCGGATCGACGCGATGTGGCTGAGTCTTTCGGCATCGTTCCAGCCGGTCGTCCAGTTGCGCGGGGTGCGCATCGACAATGCGCCGTGGGCCGACTCGCCCCGACCGTTCGCTGCGCTCGCTTCGGTGAGCGCGGTGTTCTCGTGGCGGAGCCTCGACGAGCGTCGGCCGGTGATCGCGCTCATGGTGCTGCGCGATGGCGAAGTCGATCTTGAGCGCCGCAGCGACGGCTTGCGCAACTGGCGTCTCGCCCACCCCGACGACCGCGGCCCGGGGCGCGTCAAGTTGCTCGCGATCCGCGGCGAGCGCGCAACGGTGCGCGTCCTGCACGGCCCGCTCGCGCTCGACCTCGAGGCGCGCGCAACGCCACACTCCGGCGGCCAAGACGCTGCGGACGGTGACGGCAAGACCGTGGCCTCGCCGCCGCCGGCGGCGAGCGCGGGCGAAAGCGCGGCCGACCCGTCGATGCCGACCGTGCTCGACGTTCGCGGCACTTGGCGCGGCGTTCCTTTCGTCATCGGCGCGACGACGGCCGAGACCCTCACCCTGCTCGAGACCGGGCAAACCTTCCGCCTGCGCGGCAGCATCGACGCGGCGGGAGCACGTCTCGATCTCGACGGCCGGCTCGGCGACGTCGTGCGCTGGCCGCGCGTCGATGCGCGGGTTGCGCTTGCCGCGCCGTCGCTCGCGCCGCTCGCCGCGCCCTTCGGTGCGCACCTCGGCGAGACGAAGCGCCTGCGTATTGCGGGCGTGCTGCACGGCGATGCCGACGGCTATGCGCTGACCGAGTCGCGCGCGCGGCTCGGTGCGACCGATCTCACCGGCGAGCTGCGCTGGACCCGCGGCGAGCAGCGCGATCGCGTGCGTGCCGAGCTGAAGAGCGACTCGGCCGACCTCGACGATCTGCGCGCGCTCGTCGGCGGCAGACCTGCGCCCGCGGCCGCTGCCGCTCCTGCCGTGATCGCGGCGTCGGCACCTGCGCCGTCGGCGCATCCGCTGGACGCCGAGCTGCACTTCGTTGCGCGTCGCTTGCACGACGCCGATCTGCCATGGCTCCGCAGCGCATCGCTCAGCGCTTCGCTCGTCGACCGCCGCCTCGACGTCACCCGCTTCGAGGCCGGCGTCGGCGAGGGTGGTCACGCGGCCGGAAGGGCGTTCGTCGATCTCGCGGGCAAGCCGGCGCACGGCGACGCCGAGATCGACGTCAGCGCGCTGCGTGTCGAGTCTCTGCTCGGCGAGCTCGCCGCGAAGAGCGGTCTGAGCGGCGTGCTGCACGGCCGCGCGACGCTGAGGGCGAGCGGAGACTCGCTCGAAGCGCTCATCGCCAGCGCAGCCGGCTCGCTCGAGGCTTCGCTTTCCGGCGGCACGATCTCGAGCCTGCTCGACGCCAAGATGGGGCTGCAGGGCGGCAGGATCCTGCGCAGCATGCTGGCCGGCGCCGAGCCGATCGCGATCCGCTGCGCCGCTGTGGCGCTCGACGTGCGCAACGGCCAAGGCCGGATCCGCACGCTCGTCGTCGACACCGA
>DASXXO010000231.1:0-8285 GCA_036503045.1 Caldimonas sp.
CCACCGACGAGCGCACGCGCGTCGAGGAGATCGTCAACGAGCATGTGTTCGCGAACCACCCCGTGCGGATCTTCGAGACGACGCAGGCCGAGGCGAAGAATCTCGGCGCGATGATGCTGTTCGGCGAGAAGTACGGCGACGAGGTGCGCGTCCTCGAGATCGGCTCGAGCCGGGAGCTCTGCGGCGGCACGCACGTCGCGCGCACCGGCGACATCGGCCTGTTCAAGATCGTCGCGGAGAGTGGCGTCGCCGCCGGGGTGCGCCGCGTCGAGGCGGTGACCGGCGACAACGCGCTGCGCTACCTCCAGTCGCTCGAATCGACGCTCGGCCGGATCGCGGGCGAGCTGCGCAGCGCGCCCGACGAGGTGCCGGCGCGCGTCGGCCAGGTGCTCGAGCACGTGCGCGCGCTCGAAAAGGAGCTCGCTGCGCTGAAGGGCAGGCTCGCGTCGTCGCAGGGCGACGACCTCGCGCAGCGCGCGGTCGACGTCAAGGGGCTGAAGGTGCTCGCCGCGCGTCTCGACGGCGCCGATGCGAAGACGCTGCGCGACACGCTCGACAAGCTCAAGGACAAGCTGAAGAGCGCGGTCGTCGTGCTCGCCGCGGTCGACGGCGGCAAGGTGCAGATCGCCGCCGGCGTGACCGCCGACGCGACGGCGCGCGTCAAGGCGGGCGAGGTCGCCAACTTCGTCGCCGCGCAGGTCGGCGGCAAGGGCGGCGGCAAGGCCGACATGGCGATGGCCGGCGGCAGCGACGCGTCGCGTCTCGGCGAAGCGCTGGCGTCGGTGGCGGCCTGGGTCGAGTCGCATGCCTGAGATGGACGAGCTGTTCCTCGAAGGCCTCGAGGTGCCGTGCCGGGTCGGCTGCACCGATCCCGAGCGCGCGACGCCGCAATCGCTGCGCGTCGAGGTCAAGCTCTACTGCCCGTCGCTGCGCGACGCGGCGCTCGCCGACGATCTCGAGCGCACGGTCGACTACCGGCTCGCGGGCGAGCTGATCGACGCAGTGCAGGGGCGCGAGTTCCTGCTCATCGAGCGCGTCGCCGAGACGCTCGCGGCGGTCGTCCTGAAGAACCCGCTGATCGACCACGTGACGATCAGCGTCCGCAAGCGCCCGCCGGTGCAGGGCCTCGAATGGGCCGGCGTGCAGATCACGCGCGGCCGCGGCGACGCCGGCCCCGCCACGTCGTGACGTGAAGGTCGTCAGCAACACCGCTGTGTCGCTCGACGGCCGCATCAACACGCGCGAGCGGCGCTTCACCTTCTTCGGCAGCGCGCGCGACCACGCGCGCATGAGCAGCCTGCGCGGCGATGCCGACGCCGTGCTGGTCGGAGGAGCGACGTTTCGCAACTGGCCGCATCCGTCGCTGCCCGACGAGGCCGACCGTGCGCGGCTGCGCACGCGGCCGTGGAACGTCGTCGTCACGCGCTCGCTCGACGTCCCGCTCGAGGAAGACTTCCTGCGCGATCCGGCGATCCGGCCGCTCTTCGTGACGCGCGCGGCGGCGCTCGCGCCGCACTTTCCGGCCGAGGTCGAGGCGTGGCCGGGCGCGGGCGACCCGCCGGTCTCCTGGATCCTCGAGCGCCTCGCGGCGCGCGGCATCGAGCGGCTGCTCGTCGAGGCCGGTGGCGACCTGCTGTTCCAGTTCCTCGCTGCCGATGCGCTCGACGAGATGCACGTGACGCTCTGTCCGTTCGTCGTCGGCGGCGATGCACCGTCGCTCGCCGACGGCCCCGGCTTCGACCGCGCCGACGTGCGCCGCCTGCAGCTCGTCGCGAGCGAGGTCGAAGGCGACGAGATCTTTCTCCACTACCGCAACCTGCGCGGAGCGCCGGCATGACGATCGCGATCCGCCGCGCCCGCATCGACGACGCGGCCGCGATCGCGCGCCTGATGGACGACCCGGCGGTCTATCCGGGCCTCATGCAGATGCCGTACGTCAGCGAGGAAGCGCAACGCGCGCGCCTTGCCGACGGGCTCGTGCCGGGCAAGGCCGACGTGCTCCTCGTCGCCGAGCGCGCCGGCGAAATCGTCGGTTCTTCGGGTCTGCATCCCACCGGTTCCAGCCCGCGCCGGCGCCACGCGATGGTGATCGGCCTGTCGGTGCGCGCCGACGCGCAAGGGCAGGGCGTTGGCTCGGCGCTGATGCAGGCGATGTGCGACTACGCCGATCGCTGGATCGGCCTGCTGCGCCTCGAGCTGACGGTCTACGTCGACAACGAGCGGGCGGTCGGTCTCTACCGCAAGTTCGGCTTCGAGATCGAAGGCCGCCACCGCGGCTACGTGCTGCGCGACGGCGCCTTTGTCGACGCGTTCGCGATGGCGCGCATGCATCCTGCCCCGCCGGCGATCGCTCCGTCGTCCGGCAACGCGCCGCTATGACGGCGCTGCGCACGGCGCTCGCCTGCGTGCTCGTCGCGTGGCTCGGCTGCGCGGCGGCCCAGGAGCGGGTCGCGTTCCCGAGCCTCGACGGGGCGGGCAGCGCACCGGTCGTCCTCGTCGGGCACTTCTTCCCGGCACCCAGCGCGCCCGCCCCGGCGATCGCCATGTTCCACGGCTGCAGCGGGGCCTATGACAAGAGCGGCGCCCTCGCCAAGCGGATGCGCGATTACGCCGCGTTGTTCAACGGCCTCGGCATGCACGTGCTGGTGGTCGACTCGCTGACGCCGCGCTACGAGAAGGAGCTCTGCACGCAGCGCACCGGCAAGCGCCGCGTCACCCAGGCCAACCGCCGCCTCGACGCGCTCGGCGCGGTGGCCTACCTCGCCGAGCGCAGCGACGTCGACGCCAGCCGGATCGGCCTGATCGGCTGGTCCAACGGCGGCAGCACCGTGCTCTCGGCGACCAACCTGCACCACCCGGTCGTCGCCGCGGCGACGGTCAAGCCGGCGTTCGCGATCGCCTTCTATCCCGGCTGCGAGGCCGAGCTGAAGCGCGGCTATTCGCCCTCGGCGCCGCTCCTCATGCTGGTCGGCCAGCTCGACGACTGGACGCCAGTGACGCCGTGCCTGGCGCTCGCCAAGGCTGCCGAGGAGCCGCGACCCGAGGTCGTCGCCTACCCTGGTGCGTGGCACGGGTTCGACTCCGACGCGCCGGTGCGCGTGCGCAAGGACGTGCCGAACGGAACCAAGCCGGGGCAGGGCGTGCACGTCGGTGGCAACGCCGCTGCTTGGCGGGACTCGCGCGACCGCGTCGTCCGCTTCCTCGCCGATCACTAGGGCGAAGCGCTGGCCCAGAACACGGCGAACCAGCCGTGCGCATCGGTCCAGTGGCGCGGCGCATCGAAGCCGGCATCGCGCAGCAGCGTCGCGAAGCGCTCGACCGTGTATTTGCACGAGTTCTCGGTGTGGATTCGCTCGCCGGCCGCAAAGCGCCGCGCGCCGCCCGGCCACGACACGCGCGTTGCCTCGCTCGCCTCGAGGTGCATCTCGATGCGCGCGTGCGCCTCGTCGAAGAACGCGACGTGGCGCCACTGGCGCGGCGCGAAGTCGCTGCCGATCAAGCGGTTGAGATGGGCCAGCGCGTTGCGGTTGAACGCCGCGGTGACGCCGAGCGCGTCGTCGTACGCCGCTTCGAGGACGGCCCGCGGCTTGACCAGGTCGACGCCGATCAGGAGGCCTCCGCCGGCGGCGCGCGAACGCACCCGCCGCAGGAAGACGAGCGCCTCGTCGGGCGTGAAGTTCCCGATGCTCGAGCCGGGATAGAAGAACACCGGCCGGTCGGCCTCGAGGAGCTCGGCTGGCACGTCGAGCGCAGCCGAGAAGTCCTGGCCGAGCCCGGCGATCGTCATCTGCGGGTGCTCGCGCTGGATCCGGCGCAGCGCCTCGCGCAGGAACTCGACCGAGATGTCGACCGCGACGTAGCGGCTCGGCTCGAGGAGCGGGAAGAGGCGCGCCGCCTTGGCGCAGTTGCCGGCGCCGAGATCGACCAGCGCCATCGCGGAGCCGACCGCCGCTGCGATCGCGGCGCCGTCGGTGGCGAAGATCGCCGCTTCGGTGCGCGTCGGGTAGTACTCCGGGAGTTCGGTGATCGCCTCGAACAAGTGCGAGCCGAGCCGGTCATAGAAGAACTTCGGCGCGACGCTCGGCCGATCGCCGAGCAGCGCCGCGCGCGCCGCGGCGCGCTCGGACTCGGCGTCGGCGAACCAGGTTTGCAGGAAGCGAGGAGTCTTGGGATCGGCCATCGTCGGGTGAAGAGGGGTGGGCGCCGCCCCGCGCACCTTACCTCGGGATCGCCCAGAATGCTGCGCATGGTCAGCAAACGAGCGTCCCGCCCGGTGCACCGCGAGCGACGTCGGGCCATCGCGACCGCGGCCGCCCTCCTCGTCGGGGCTGCCTGGCCGTGGCGCTTGGCGGACGCGGCGCACCTCGTGCGCCGATGGCCCAAGGAGCGGCCGGTACCGCGGCTCGACCTGGTCGATCTCGCCGGCAATTCGTGGCGGCTCGAGGCGCTCGCCGGCCAGGTCGTCGTCCTCAACTTCTGGGCGACCTGGTGCGCGCCGTGCCGGATCGAGATGCCCTCGCTCGACGCGCTGGCAGCGCGCCGGCGCACCGACGGCGTCGTCGTCATCGCGGTGAACTACCGCGAGCAAGCCGAGGTGGTCCGCGCCTTTGTCGCCCGCGCCGGCTTCGCGTCCGCGGTCCTGCTCGACAGCGACGGCGACGCGACCATCGCCTGGACGCCGCGCGTCTTCCCGAGCACCGTGCTGATCGGCCGCAACGGCGTGCCGGCGCAGGTCGTCGTCGGCGAACTCGACTGGGAGGGCGCGGAGGCCAAGGCGCTGCTCGATCCGCTCGTTGCGGCGCGCCGGACCTGAGCCTCCAACTCCCTGGCGAACGGAGGTGCCCGCCGGGGCACCGATAATCGCCCCTCCCTGCCGTGAATTCCCCCGCATCGTCCAACGCCGCCGAGCTGGCGGGCCGCCACATCGTGCTCGGCCTGTCGGGCGGCATCGCCTGCTACAAGGCGGCCGAGCTGACGCGCGCGATGATCAAGGCGGGAGCGACGGTGCAGGTCGTGATGACCGAGGCGGCCGAGCACTTCATCACCGCGGTGACGCTGCAGGCGCTTTCGAACCGCACCGTCTACACGAGCCAGTGGGATGCGCGCGAGGCCAACGCCATGGCGCACATCAACCTCACGCGCGAGGCCGATGCCGTGCTGGTCGCGCCGGCCAGTGCCGACTTCATCGCCAAGCTCCTACACGGCGAAGCCTCCGAGCTGCTCTCGCTGCTCTGCCTGGCACGACCGATCGAGCGCTGTCCGCTGCTGGTCGCGCCGGCGATGAACCGCGAGATGTGGGCGCACCCGGCGACGCAGCGCAATTTCGCGCAGCTCGCCGCCGACGGCGCGACCGTCCTCGGCCCCGGCAGCGGCGACCAGGCGTGCGGCGAGTTCGGCGACGGCCGAATGCTCGAGCCGGAAGAGCTGCTCGCGGAGCTGATCGCGCTCTTCCAGCCGAAGCTGCTCGCCGGCAGGCGCGTCCTCGTCACCGCCGGGCCGACCTTCGAGCCGATCGACCCGGTGCGGGGCCTCACCAACCGGTCGAGCGGCAAGATGGGATTCGCGATCGCGCGCGCGGCGGCCGAGGCGGGCGCGGACGTCACGCTCGTCGCCGGGCCGGTCGCGCTCGAGACGCCGCGCCGCGTGCGCCGGACCGACGTCACGACGGCGGCGCAGATGTACGCCGCAGTGATGGCCGAGGTCGCGCGCGCGGACGTCTTCGTCGCCACCGCAGCCGTCGCCGACTGGCGCGTCGCGAACGTCGCGGGCGACAAGATCAAGAAGGTCAAAGGGCGCGGCACGCCGAGCTTCGAGCTGGTCGAGAACCCCGACATCCTGGGCACCGTCGCGGCCCTGCCGAAGCCGCCGTTCTGCGTCGGCTTCGCCGCCGAAAGCGGCGATGTGCTCGCCAACGCGAGCGCCAAGCGCGAGCGCAAGAACGTCCCGCTGATCGTCGGCAACGTCGGTCCCGCGACCTTCGGCCAGGACGACAACGCGTTGACGCTGATCGACGCCAACGGCGTGCGCGAGCTCGCGCGTGCCGGGAAGCTCGCGCTCGCGCGCCAGCTGGTCGCCGCGATCGCCGAGCGGATCGGTGGCGCGGCGCCGTCGATGGCGGGAACGCCATGACGATGACCCATGTCGACGTCCGGATCCTCGATCAGCGCATCGCCGAGCGGATGCCGGCGTACGCGACTTCGGGAAGCGCCGGTCTCGACCTGCGCGCGTGCATCGAGGCGCCGATCGTCCTCGCCCCCGGCGCGGCCGAGCTGGTGCCGACCGGCCTCGCGATCCACCTCGGCGATCCGGGCTACGCGGCGATGCTGCTGCCGCGCTCGGGCCTCGGCCACAAGCACGGCATCGTCCTCGGCAACCTGATCGGGCTGATCGACTCCGACTACCAGGGCCCGCTGATGGTGAGTTGCTGGAACCGCGGCCAGGCGCCGTTCACGATCGAGCCCTTCGAGCGCATCGCGCAGATGGTGATCGTCCCGGTCGTCCAGGCGGAGTTTCGCGTCGTCGCCTCGTTCGACGCGAGCGCGCGCGGCGACGGCGGCTTCGGCTCGACCGGCCGCGCCTGAGGCGTCCGCGATGGACGCCCCGTTGCGCCCGGGCGGAGCCGCGCGGTCGATCGCCGCGGCGACGGCAGACCCGGCGCCGACCTTCGACCGCGCGCGCTTCCGGCGCCTGTTCGTCGCGGTGATGGTGCCCATGTTCCTCGCTGCGGTCGACCAGACGCTGCTCGCGACCGCGACGCCGGTCATCAGCCGCGAGCTCGGCGACCTGCGCGACACCTCGTGGCTCGCGGTCGGCTACCTGCTCGCCTCGGTCATCATGGTGCCGCTCTACGGCCGGCTCGGCGACCGCCACGGCCGCCGCAAGGTGCTGTCGGTCGCGATCCTCGTCTTCGCCGTCGGCTCGCTCGCCTGCGGCCTCGCGCCGACGCTCGCGCTCCTGGTGGCGGCGCGCGTGCTGCAAGGGCTCGGCGGCGGCGGCCTGATGACGCTCTCGCAGGCGCTGATCGGCGAGGTCGTCGCGCCGCGCCTGCGCGCGCGCAACCAGGCGTACTTCGCGATCATCTTCACGCTCGCGAGCGTCGGCGGGCCGGTGATCGGCGGACTCGTCGTCCACCACGCCAGCTGGCGCTGGCTCTTTCTCGTCAACCTGCCGCTCTGCGCGATTGCGCTCTGGCGGTTGCGCGCGATGCTCGACGACGACCGCCGCCACCAGACCCGCGGCAAGCCCGATACGCTCGGCGTCGTCCTGTTCGCGCTCACCGCGACGACGAGCCTGGTCTGGCTGTCCTCGGCCGGGCATCACTTCGCCTGGGGCTCGGCGACGAGCCTTGCGCTGGTCGTTGCCGCGCTCTCCTTCGCGATCGCGCTGGTGCGGGTCGAGCGCCGCGCCGAGCGGCCGTTCCTGCCGTTCGAGCTCCTCGCGCTGCCCGCCGTGCGCTACGCGGTGCTGACGGTCGCCGCGTTCGCCTCGGCGATGTTCGCGATGATCTTCTACCTGCCCATCTACCTGCAGCTCGCGCTGGGATCGAATCCGGCCGAGTCGGGACTGCTGCTGTTGCCGCTCACCGGGGGAATCGTCGGCGGCGCCGCGCTCACTGGCCGGATCATCGTCTGGACCGGGAGGCCGACGACGATTCCGGCCATCGGCCTGGTCGTCGCGGCGCTCGCGCTGATCGGACTGGCGCTGCTGCCGCCGCTGCGTCCGCTTCTGATCGCGCTCGAGGTGACGACCGGACTCGGCCTCGGCTCGGTGATGTCGGTGATGCAGATCGTCACCCAGATCGCGGCCGGCCCGGCGCGGCTCGGCGCCGCGGCGTCGACGGTCGCGCTGGCGCGAACGCTCGGGTCGTCGCTCGGCGCCTCGGCGTTCGGCGCGCTCATTTACGGGCTGATCGGCGGCGCGCCGGCGTTCGCAGGCGCGCGCGGGGCGGCGGTCGACCCGCGCATCGAGCATGCGTTCGACGCCGCCTTCGCCGCCGCTGCGGCGCTGTGCCTGGTGGCTGCGTGGGCGGCGAGCCGCGTGCCGCCGCTGCGCTTCGATGCCGAGCAGCCCGCCACGGCGCCGGCCGTCGACTGAACCTGAACGCGGAACAGGCAGGCATCACAATCGCCGGCGCATGAGAAATCCCGCCGTTGTCGGCCTCGTCGCCGCGGTCGTCGTCGCGGCGGGCGGGTGGGCGCTCCTGCGTGGATCGCCGCCAAGCGCGGGGGCGAGCATCGCCGGGTCGTCGCCGGGAGGCTCGGCCGCGGCGATCGCGGCGAGCGGGC
>DASXXO010000232.1:0-7078 GCA_036503045.1 Caldimonas sp.
GCGCGAACACCCTTCGACTTGCGATGGCGCACGATCGAATAGAACATGACGCCGAAGACGATGACGAAGATCACCAGGCAGATGACCAGCATGAAGTTGTGCAGCCACTGCTGATCGAACGCGATCTGCGAGTTCGGCGGCTGCAGCCCGTACTCGTTGACGGACGGCCCGCCCTTCAGGTCGTTCGCCTGGGCGGCCAGGGCCGGCCAGGCGAGGACGGCGGCCAGGGCTGCCAGCAGGGCGCCGGCGAATCGGGAAAGCTCTCTCTTCGTGGTCATCGATGTCGCCCTGTCGGCGTGTTGTCGTTGGTTCATGCCGTGCCCGCCGCCGCGGCGTCGCCCTCCGCACGACCCACGCCGCAGCGGCGCAGCGCCGCGCGCAGCTCGTCGGCGAGCACGCGGCGCAACTCGGGGCGAACGAAGCGGCCGATCGCGACGCGCTTGCCCTCGCCCGAAATCTCGATCAGCGAGCGGTCGCCGTGCGCCGGTTCGACGCGGACCCAGGCGGGTGCGAACTCGACGCGGTCAGTGCGCTGCCCGAGCGTGCACTCGACCGTGAGGCGACCCGGCTTCAGGACGATGCGCTCGCGATCACCCGCGTGGCGGGCGTAGACGAAGAGCGCCACGCCGATGGCAAGCATCTCGATGCTCGCGAAGGGCATGACGAGCGTCGCGCCGCGCCACCAGAATGCGCCGGCGATGGCGAGCGACCAGGCGCAAAGCGAGAGGTAGAACGCGACGAGTTGGAGCGGCGTCATCGAGCAGTTGCGGCGCAAGAGCCACTGCACCGAGCCGTCGCCCGGGCCCGCGGGGCTTCCGAAGCGCAGCGGCGGCGCGGCCGGCGACCGCCCGCGGAAACCCTGAACGCTGAGAGCTGACATCCTGCTGTGGTCTGAAGTGTGCCGTCGCCGCTGCCACGGCCCACCGCGACCGCAGTCATGTCGGAAAGCCGAAGGCCTTCGACAAAGCAGCAGATTTTAGCGTACCGCCTCGATCAGACGGCCGCTGCCGGCGCACCATCGCCCGCATGTCGTCGAGCGACACCGAGACCGGGGCGTCGGCGCGCAGGCGCGGCGCCGGCTTGAAGCCGTGGCCATAGGCGACCTCGACGCTGAGGCCGATGCTGCCGTCGGCGTCGGCGCGCTCGGCGAGCGCGTCGCGCAGGCGCTGGCGCCACGCCGGGGTTCGCAACGCAGCATGACGGTCGGGGGCGGTGTTGCCGCCGAGGCCACGCAGTTCCTGGAGCAGCGCGTCGGCGCTCTTCCAGCGCAGCGTGATCGTCTCCTGGTCGAGCACCGGATCGGCGAAGCCGGCGTCGACGAGCATGTCGCCGAGGTCGTGCATGTCGACGAAGCCCGGCGTCGGCGCGGGCCAGCCGTGCGCCGCGTAGAGCTCACGGAGCTCGCGCAGCGTGCCGGGCCCGAGGCACGAGAAGACGGCGATTCCATCGATGTCGAGAAGACGCTGCCAGCGCGCGAACAGCGCCGGCGGATCGACGACGAGGTGGAGTGCCATGTTGGCCCAGACGAGCTGCGCGCGGCCGATCTCGGCATCGCTCGCCGACTCCTCGACGACCAGCGCGCCGGCCGCGCCGAACGACCACCAAGGGCGCCGCTGCGCGGCGCGCCGCCGCGCCGCCCACGCCGCGTCGGGCTCGACTGCGACGCGCTCGGCACGCGGGTACGCAGCGCGCAGGACCTCGTCGCCTCCGCCCGCGGTCGCCCACCACTCGACGATGCGGCGCGGCGCGGCGCGCATCGGCGCCAGCCGCTCGATCAGTCGACGCGCGATCTCGCCGTGCAGCCACGGCAGGGCAGCATTGCGCGCGATGCGGCGAAGCGCCGCATGCGTCGCCACCGGATCGACGCCGCGCGCGTTGCTCCGTTCGCTCGCCGCCATGGCGCGGCAGTATATTGAGGCGATGCTTGCCACGCGCTGGGCGAAGCCCCCTGCGCTCGGCTCGGCGATCGCGCTGCGCGGGCCGAGCCGCGGCGATCGCCAGCGCCAAACGCGAGCGCGGCGGGAAACGGCCGTCGCTCGTGCTGCCGGTGCCGCTCGCCGCGGCGCGGCTGCGCACGCGCGGCTACACGCGCATGCTGCAACTCGGAGCCGCCCCCGCGTTGCTGCTGCGCGTGCGCGAGACCGAACCGCAGCGCGCGCTGCGCGCCGGCGCGCCGAACTCGCCGGCCGCCACGGCGCGATCGTCGACGCCGTGATGACGACCAGGAGCACTGGCGCCGAGGCCGCGCGCGTCCTGAAACAGGCTGGCGCCGCGGCAGTCGAACTCGGGGTGCTGCCGCGCACGCCGCGTCCCGACGACGCATGAGCGCGGAGGCGACGTGTTCAACATCGTCCTCGTCACGCCCGAGATCCCGCCCAATACCGGCAACGTCATCCGCCTCGCCGCCAACACCGGCTGCCGGCTGCACCTCGACGAGCCGCTCGGCTTTGCGATGACCGACCCTTTGCTGCGCCGCGCCGGGCTCGACTACCACGAGTACGCCGACGTGCGCCGGCACGCGTCGTGGCCGGCGTTCGTCGGCGCAGCGAGCGTCGACCCGCTGCGCATGTTCGCGTTCACGACCGACGGCCGCTGTCCCTTCGCGCAGGCGCGATTTCAGGCGGACGACTGGCTCGTCTTCGGCGCCGAGACGTCGGGCCTGCCGGCCGCGGCGCGCGCGAGCTTCGCCGACGCGCAGACCGTGCGCCTGCCGATGCGCGCCGGCCAGCGCAGCCTCAATCTCAGCAACGCGGTCGCGGTGGTGGTGTTCGAGGCGTGGCGCCAGAACGGCTACGCCGGCGGCGTCTAGCGCGCCACAGGTCAGCCAGCGT
Organism: Caldimonas sp.; assembly: GCA_036503045.1. Taxonomy (GTDB): domain Bacteria; phylum Pseudomonadota; class Gammaproteobacteria; order Burkholderiales; family Burkholderiaceae_C; genus Schlegelella_A. The sequence continues at coordinate 2,832 of DASXXO010000232.1, forward strand.
CGGCGTGAGGCGACTCCGCGCGCGCCTCGCGGCGCATCAGCTGCGCGAGAGCACGCTCGGGCGCGGTCCGGCCGGCGAGCACTTCGGTCACGGCCGCGACGATCGGCATTTCGACACCGCATGCGGCAGCGCGCGCGAGCACCATCGGCGCACTGCCTACGCCTTCGGCAACGTGGCCGAGGTCGGCGAGGATCGCCGGGAGTGCCTTGCCGCGGGCGAGCTCGACGCCGACCGCGCGGTTGCGCGAAAGGTCGCCGGTCGCGGTGAGGACCAGGTCGCCGAGCCCCGAGAGACCCATGAAGGTCTCGGCCTCCGCGCCGAGCGCGACGCCGAGGCGGGTCATCTCGGCGAGGCCGCGCGTGACGAGCGCGGCGCGCGCGTTGAGGCCGAGGCCCATGCCGTCGGCAATGCCGGTGGCGATCGCGAGCACGTTCTTGACCGCGCCGCCGACCTCGACGCCGACCGGATCGCCCGACGTGTAGATGCGAAGGCTGGCGTGGTGGAACGCGGCGACCGCAGCGGCGCGAACGCTAGCGTCCGCGCTGGCTGCGACGAGCGCGGTCGGCTGGCCGCGCGCGACCTCGACCGCGAAGCTCGGCCCCGAGAGCACGCCGACCTTCGCCGCCGGGCGGACCGCGCGCGCGATCTCGTGGCCGAGCGCGCCGGTCGAGTCCTGGAAGCCCTTGCACAGCCAGAGCACCGTGGCGTCGATCGTCGCCGGCAAGCGCGCCAGCAGCGGCTCGAGCGCCGACATCGGGGCGGCGATCACCACCATTCCGCCCTCGGCGTAGCGCACCGCGGCGTCGAAGTCGGCGCCGATCTGCAGCGCAGGCGGCAGCACGATCTCGGGCAGGTAGTGCGCATTGCGGCGCACCGAGCGCATCCGCGCGACCTGCTCGGCGTCGCGCGCCCACAGCCGCGTCGGATGCGCGGCGACGGCGTGCACGGCGAGCGCCGTGCCCCACGCGCCGGCGCCGAGCACGGTGACGTTCATCGCCGCGCCCGCTGCCGTCGACGCGCGCTGCGCGTGCTAGTTGATGGCGCCGACCGCGCCCGATCCGTTGCCGGAGCTGCCGCCGGCCTGCGCGAGCGCCTGCGCCTGCTGCGCCTCGTACATCGCCTGGAAGTTGACTTCCGAGAGCATCACCGGCGGGAAGCCCGCGCGCGTACAGACGTCGGAGACGATCGCGCGCAGGTAGGGGTAGACCATGTTCGGGCAGGCGATGCCGAGGATCTGCTTCAGCTGCTCGTCGGGCACGTTCCTGATCTCGAAGATGCCGCCCTGCTTGGCCTCGACCAGAAAGAGCGTCTTGTCCTTCAGCTTGGTCGTCACCGTCGCCGTGACGGTCACCTCGTACATGCCTTCGGCAATCGGCTCGGCGCCGAGCGTGAGGTTGATCTCGACCTGTGGCTGGCCCTGCTCGACCAGGATCTGCGGCGAATTCGGCTGCTCGAGCGACAGATCCTTCAGGTACATCCGCTGGATCTGGAACGTCGGCATCGTGTTGGGGTCGGCAGCCATGCGGGTCTCGGGTGGAAGTGGGAGCGCGTCCCTGGCGGGCGTGTGCGGAGAGGCGCCCGTGCGGCGGGCGCGCGGATTATCGCGTGCCGGCGAGGAGCGGCTCGAGGCCGCCGCGGCGGTCGAGCGCGATCAGCTCGTCGCAGCCGCCGACGTGGGTTTGGCCGATGAAGATCTGTGGCACGGTCCAGCGGTGCGTCAGCCGCACCATCGCCTCGCGCTCGGCAGGTTGCTCGTCGACGCGGATCTCGTCGATCGTCTCGACGCCGCGTTGCTTCAGGAGCGCCTTCGCGCGCAGGCAGTAGGGGCAAGTCGCCGTGCTGTACATCTTGACGGGCTGCATCGACGGTTCGCTAGGCGGTCTTCTCGGTCGGCAGGTTGGCGGCGCGCCAGGCGGCGAGCCCGCCGGCGAGCGCGGTCGCGTTGTCGAAGCCGAGCTTCTTCAGTTGCGCGACGGCGCGCTGCGCACGTGTTCCGGTCGGGCAGAGCACCACGACGGGCAGCGACTTGTTCTTCGGGAGCTCGCGCGACGTCTCCAGGCTCGCCAAGGGAACGCTCCTCGCGCCGACCGCGTGGCCTGCGGCGTACTCGGCCGGCTCGCTGATGTCGATCAGCACCGCCTTCTCGCGGTTGATCATGCGCACCGCGTCGGCCGCGCTGACGCGCGCGCCGCCGACCCCGCCGCTGATCGTCGGCCAGAGCAGCAAGCCGCCCGAGACGATCGCGGTGACGAAGAGATACCAGTTATCGAGTACGAACTGCACGGTCGTTGCGGGCACCGAGCGCCCGATCGAGCAAAAGTGTGAATTATAGAATTCGCGCTTCCTTCCCTCGCTCGCAGGGCGCCGATCGCCTCACACGCGCCCGGGCTGCGCGGCAACCGACTGCCTTCGCGATGCACAAGCTCGTCCTCGTTCGCCATGGCGAATCGACCTGGAACCTGGCCAACCGGTTCACCGGCTGGACCGACGTCGATCTGACCCCGCTCGGAGTCGAGCAGGCGCGCGGCGCCGGTCGACTGCTCAAGGAAACGGGCTTCGAGTTCGACCGCGCCTGGACGTCGGTCCTGAAGCGGGCGATCTGGACCCTCTGGCACGCGCTTGACGAGATGGACCGGACGTGGCTGCCGGTGCACAACGACTGGCGCCTGAACGAGCGTCACTACGGCGCCTTGCAAGGGTTGGACAAGGCCGAGACCGCGGCCAAGTACGGCGACCGGCAGGTGCTCGCCTGGCGGCGCAGCTACGACGTTCCGCCGCCGCCGCTCGCGCCCGAAGACCCGCGCAGCGAGCGCACCGATCCGCGCTACGCGAAGCTCTCGGCCGCGCAGATCCCGCTCACCGAGTGCCTGAAGGACACCGTCGCGCGCGTCCTGCCGCTCTGGCACGAGGAGCTCGCGCCGCAGATCGCGCGCGGCGAGCGGTTGCTCGTCTCGGCGCACGGCAACAGCATGCGCGCGCTCGTCAAGTACCTCGACGGCATCGACGACCAGGAGATCGTCGGCCTCAACATCCCGAACGGCATCCCGCTCGTCTACGAGCTCGACGGCGCGCTGAAGCCGATCCGCAGCTACTACCTCGGCGATCCGGAGGCGGCGGCGCGCGCGGCCGCGGCGGTCGCGGCGCAGGCCAGCGCGCGCTAGGCGCGCGCGTCGAGCGGAGCGCCGAGCGCGCCGGCGATGTCGGTGCGCAGCAGCGCGGCGAGCGCGCGCCGCTCGACGTTCGCGGTCGCGCGCGGCGCCAGGAACCTCAGGCGCGCGCGCAGGCCGTCGCCGCACGACGTCCGCCACAGGCTCTCGAAGAGGCTGGTCGCGCCGATGAACTCGACCGCCTCGCTGACCGGATGGGTCGCGTCCGAGAAGCGGAGCGCGACCGGCTGCACCGGCGTCGCCGTCGCGATCGCCGCCTGCAGCAGGTTGGCGTGAAACGGCAGCAGCCCGTGGCCGGTCGACGTCGTTCCCTCCGGAAAGATCGCGACGACCTCGCCGGCGCCGAGCACCGCGGCGACCGCGTGGACGACGCGCAGCGCGTCGCGCTTGCGCTCGCGCTCGAGGTAGAGCGTTCCTGCGGCATCGACGAGGCGCGACACCAGCGGCCATCCCTTGACGTCGGCCTTCGCGACGAAGCGCGCTTCGGGAACGACCGCGTGGACCGCCATGATATCGAGCCACGAGACGTGGTTGACGACGATCAGGCAGGCGCGCCTGAGCGGCGTGCCCTCGCATTCGAAGGCGATGCCGAGGACCGCGAGCATCTTCGTCGACCACCAGCGGATCCGTTCGCGTCGCCCGGCGAGGTCGAGCGAAGGAAAGGCGAACAGGACGATCGCCAGCCCGTGCAGCCCGTGACCGACCGCGTGCGCCAGGCGCGCCAGGGCGCGCAGGCGGCGCATCACCGCAAGGGCTCGACGAGCGTCACCCGACCGCGTCGTACGCGAGCGCGCCGGCGACCAGTGTGCAGCGCACCCGTCCTGGCATCTCGTGGCGCGCGAACGGGGTGTGGTGGCTGCGGCTCGCGAGCGTCGTTCCGTCGACCGTCCACGACTCGTCGGGAGCGAACACGCAGAGGTCGGCGAGCGCGCCTTCGACAAGGCCATGCGGCGGCGGCGCGCTCGCGCCGATCGAGCGCGCGAGCACGGTCGCCGGCCGGCTGGTGACCGTCGCCAGCGTCCGCACCAGCCCGAGCTTGCTCGCCTCGCCCCACTTGAGCGCCGAGCCGAGCAGGAGCTC